>NZ_BAAAKW010000010.1:0-26329 GCF_039527955.1 Rhodoglobus aureus
ACCGGCCACGCAAAATCCTCGGCTGGGCAACACCCGCCGAAGTCTTCCAAGAACTATCATCGAACGAAACCACACCGTGTTGCACTTCGAACTAGAACCCGGGGCCCTCAGTTCTCGCGGCACACAGTCGTAGAATACGAGTCATGGTGCCCCTCGCCCTCCCCCTGTTGGCCGCCACTGATGCTGCCGAACTTGCCCGCGGCACCACGATTGCGGTTGTGGCGTTGCTCGTGCTTGTGCTGGCGCTGGGAGTAGGGGCCTTCATTGTTTTGTTTCGTCGCGGGGGTGATCGCGGACGTCGTGGCGCAGCCTCGCAGGCGAATCTCGATGCCCAGGCTGCCGCACTGCTGGTCGGTTTGGATGACCGGGTGCGCGACGCGGAAAACGAGGTTGGTTTTGCTGTCGCCCAGTTTGGGGTCGAGAGCGCCCGAGATTTTGACAGTGCTCTCGCTGAAGCGCGGCTGAAGCTGACGGAAGCGTTTCGCTTAGGCCAACAGCGAGACACCGCCACAAGCGATGCCGTTCAGCTGCGTCGCCGCAACACCCTGCAGATGATTGCGCTGTGCGATAAGGCTTTCGCGAGTCTCGACCGGTTCGATAGCGCGTTTGCTGAACGACGACGTACCGAAGTGGATGCCGCACAGACGGCTCGCGAATTGCGGGCCCGACTGGGTGCGCTGCGGGATCGGCTCTCAGCTCTGCAAGATCGTCGCGCCGAGGCCGCTGAACACTACGTCGAGGTCGTGCTCGCTGTCACGACACGGCAGCTCGTGCACGTCGAAGAATTTCTTGATCATGCCGATCAGGAGTTGGATGCGGTCTCCCCCGAGATCAGCCCGACCGGCGTGAACGCCGTCGCAGACAGGTTGCATGTCGCAGCTTCTGATCTGCACTTGGCAGACCAACACTTGGCGACATCCGAACGCTCGTTGAGGGAACTCGGTGACGCTGAGGTTGCTGTTCAGCGGATGCGAGATACGAGCGTCGGCGACCTGCGCGAAGCGCGCGTCGCGGTGGAACGTGCGCCCGATCCAAGCTCGGGAGCCACAATTATTGCGGCGATTGCTGCCGTGGAGACAGCTCTTATGGCGACCGCTATCGATCCGGGCAGCCACAGCGATCCGTTTCGGCAACTGGTAGTTCTCGGCGATGCCGCCGCTGATTTGGATGCCGCCCTTGCGTCGGCACGCAACCAGCAGCAGCGGCTAGAGCATGCCCGCGCGGCCTACCGGGGAACATTGATCGCGGCCCGGAGTCAGATCAGTGTTGTGCGAGAGCTGATCGGGCGGGGTGGTGCAAGCGCGAGTGCGCGCACTCGACTAGCGGAGGCGGAGCGTCAGCTCATGATCGCTGAAGCTGAGACAGACGCGGTGGAGGCTTTGGATGCCATCCGCCGGTCGGTTACTCATGCCCGAGATGCTGACGCTCTCGCCCGCTACTAGCTATCTAGCTAAGCATTGTCGACGATGGCGAAGTTCACTGCGCCGTCCTCGCCTACCTGTGCATCAAGAGTTTTGTCATTGAGGGCGATGGCGGCGTTCTCTTCAAGAAATACGCGTGCGCCGTCGGCCTCGATTACGGAATCTCCGGC
Organism: Rhodoglobus aureus; assembly: GCF_039527955.1. Taxonomy (NCBI): domain Bacteria; kingdom Bacillati; phylum Actinomycetota; class Actinomycetes; order Micrococcales; family Microbacteriaceae; genus Rhodoglobus; species Rhodoglobus aureus. Next base: position 1,592 of record NZ_BAAAKW010000010.1, read on the forward strand.
TTCAGCTTCTGCAACTACTGCAACGCTCAAGTTGGGGGCACCGGGTTCTCCGTTAATGCGGAGTCCCGAAGCTTCGGTGTTGGGATCTTGTTCAACGATCGTCTTGACGACCGTGGTGGCTGTTTCGGTGAGGGTGAGCATATGTTCGTCCTTTCCAGGTTCAGCGAATTGAACAACCCACGATCCCCTACTCGGCGGCGCGCATCAACCGTGAGCGTCGATTGTGAGGCAACTCTCATGCGCAGTGGAGCGTACGGTCAGGCGGCACCGAGGTTTGACCTCGCTACTCGCCACGCCCCGCCCGGGTACCGTAGAGAGCATGGAATGGTGGCACGTGCTCGTCAGCGTGGCTGGAGGATTGCTCCTGCTCTGGCTCGCGCTCATCGGCGCTCTCGCTTGGATATCACGTGGTCATTCCGAGGTTCCTAAAGGCGTTCGAATCTGGCTAGTGGTGCTGCTGGTGTACCTGCTATTGCCAATCGACCTAGTGCCCGATTTCATCCCGGTTGTTGGGTACGTGGACGACGCAATCGTTGTTGCGCTGGTTCTTCGCTTCGCAACGAAAAACGCTGGTGCTGCTGCTCTGGACCGCCACTGGCCCGGAACTCCGCAAGGGCTCAGTGCCCTCCGCACTTTCGTCGGCCTCAGCTGACACACAAGGGTCCCTGTGCCGACTATTGCCCAGCCTCACACCCGGTAGAATCGTTAACGGAGTGCCGGGAAGTCTGGTCGGCGATTGCGTCGGCGACCCCGCTGACGAACCTCAACGTCTGGAAATTTGTGACCACATCCACTAAGAAGCTGAGCCCACGCAAGCGAGTACGCCGGTGGGTCACCATGGAGACCACCAGCGGCATCCTGCTCATGGTTGCCGCAGCGATTGCTCTCATCTGGGCGAACTCTCCGTGGCGCGAAGGCTACGCAGCCCTCGCCGAGACCGTCGTAGGCCCCTCGGCGTTGCACCTCGACCTCTCGTTGGCCACGTGGGCTGCTGACGGCCTCCTGGCGATCTTCTTCTTCGTCGTAGGTGTTGAGCTTAAGCAAGAACTGGTTGCCGGCAGCCTGCGCAAACCGCGCGAAGCCGCCGTTCCCGTGTTTGCGGCGATTGGCGGGATGCTCTTTCCCGCGTTGCTCTTTGTACTTGTTGTCCTCACCATGGGCGATTCTTCGGCCCTCGGCGGTTGGGCAATCCCGACGGCCACGGATATTGCTTTCGCCTTAGCAATTCTGGCAATCTTCGGTCGCGGCCTTCCGCGAGCGCTGCGCACTTTCCTTCTCACGATGGCAGTTGTTGACGACCTCCTCGCGATTGTGATCATCGCGCTGTTCTACACCGACAGCATTGACCTGCTGTCACTCCTGTTCTCGTTCATCTCGATCGTGTTGTTCGGTCTTGTGGTTCGCTCCCGCAAACCGCGCTGGTGGTTGCTGATTCCACTCGCCCTTGTTGCCTGGGCCTTCATGCACGATTCTGGCGTCCATGCCACGATCGCCGGCGTGATGCTCGGATTCACTGTTCCCGCCAAGCTCGTTCACGGAGAGAAAGAAACCCGCACCCACGCTTTCGATGATGCGGTTCGCCCCACATCATCCGGAATCGCACTGCCCGTCTTCGCTTTCTTCGCGGCAGGCGTCTCACTGGGTGGCGATGAGAGCGTCAGCGATGTACTGGTACAGCCCGTTGTGCCCGCCATCGTCATTGGTCTGGTAGTCGGAAAGATCATCGGAGTGCTCGGCACAACAGCACTCATTACCAAGGTGACCAAGTTTCGTCTCGCTGACTCGATCGGTTTGCGTGACCTTCTGCCCATTGGATTCCTTACGGGTATCGGGTTCACAGTCTCGTTGCTCATCTCCGAGCTTTCTTTCCCCGACAGCGAGCACACGACAGGCGCCAAGCTCGCCATCCTCATCGGCACAGCACTTGCGGCGGTATTCGCGGCGATCAGCCTCCGCTGGGACTCTCGCCTCGCCCGCAAGCGCGACATGAACGAAGACGGCATCCCCGATAAGAACAGAGCACTCATCGAGGATGCAGACTAGCTAGAGAGCTATTCCACACATTCGAGGGGATTCATCGTGTCAGACCCGCTGAGCCAACACACTGATTACGGCCAGTTGCCACTCAATGACGCTGACGTGCTCGACGATCCCCTAGAACAGTTTCGGCTGTGGCTAGCGAACGCCACCGATTCGCACGTGTCTGAACCCAACGCCATGGTGCTGTCAACGGTGGATGCCGAGGGCTCCCCCAGCAGCCGCACCGTACTTTTACGGGCGATAGACACAGCCGGCTTCGAGTTCTTCACCAACTACAGTTCCATCAAAGGCAGGGAACTGCTGGCAAACCCTGCCGCTGCGCTGGTGTTCCCCTGGTATGCAATCCACCGGCAAGTGCTCGTGCAGGGAACAGCTCGGCCTGTTGCCGCCGCCCTGTCTGACCAGTACTTTGCGACGCGACCGCGAGGCAGTCAAATCGCGGCGCACGCCAGCGAACAATCGCAACCCATCGCATCCCGAGCCCTGCTCGAACAGCGCGTGACCGAAATCGAGGAAGAGTTCGAGGGCAGTGATGTGCCTCGCCCGGATGACTGGGGCGGCTTTGTTATCGAGCCACACACGATCGAGTTCTGGCAGGGCCGCAGCTCACGCCTGCACGACCGCGTGCGCTTCGTGCGTGCCGCGTCAGGCGGCTGGGAGCGGATGCGGCTGCAGCCGTAGCGACTTCAGTGCGACATCCGACATCCAGTTGTCACGTGGCGTTTGTTAACGCCAAAAGAGGGACACGACTGCGATAACAGTCGTGCCCCTCCCGAGGTTGTTGGCTCTACTCAGCTGGCACGGTTCCCCGTGACTGCATTGCATAGCCCGACTCGCCGTGGACGGCGAGGTCGATACCGGCGATTTCTTCTTCCGAAGTAACGCGGAATCCAATGGTCTTTTGAATTGCGGTTCCAATCAGCCAAGAAGCGCCGAAGGAGAAGATCGCTACGGCGAGGACGCTGACGGTCTGAACAACCAGCTGGCCCGCATCTCCACCAACGAAGAGTCCGGTGTCTGTCGCGAAGAAACCGAGGTAGATCGTTCCGGTGATTCCGGCAACGAGGTGGAGCCCAACAACGTCGAGCGAATCATCGAACCCCATGTTGAACTTGAGCTCGATAGCGAGAGCACAGATAGCGCCAGCGATGAGACCAAGAACCAATGTCCAGCCCGGAGTGAGGTTTGCAGCCGCCGGAGTGATGGCAACAAGACCAGCAACAACACCCGAAACGGCGCCCACTGCGGTGGCCTTGCCGGTGCGGATCTTCTCTACAACGATCCAGCCGAGAATTCCGGCGGCGGGTGCGGCGAGCGTGTTGAAGACGATCAATCCAGCTTCGTCAGGCGACCCTGCGGCACCAGCGTTGAACCCGAACCAGCCGAACCAGAGCAGTGCTGCACCGATGAGGACCAGGGGAACATTGTGAGGCTGCGCAATGTCCTTGTTGAAACCAACACGCTTGCCAAGTACCAAGGCGAGACCAAGGGCAGCAGCGCCAGCGTTGATGTGTACCGCGGTTCCACCAGCGAAGTCGATTACTGCGGGAAGGCCGCCGAGAGTATCTCCAAGATTTTGGATCCAGCCGCCGCCCCAAACCCACGCTGCGACGGGGAAGTAGACGAGCGTTGCCCAGACACCGGCGAAGATCATCCAGGGGCCGAAGCGTGCGCGGTCGGCTATTGCACCCGAGATCAGCGCGGTGGTGATGATGGCGAACGTTCCACCAAATGCAACGTTCAGGAGGTCAGCGCCTGCGACGCCCTCTTGACCGAAGTTGCTGAACGGGTTGCCGGAGAATGACCAGATTGAACCATCGATCGAGCTCATGTTCGCGCCGATGAGGATCCAGAGAACGGCAACAAGGCCGAGAGCTCCGAAGCTCATCATCATCATGCTGACTACTGACTTCTCTTTAACGAGTCCACCGTAAAAGAATGCCAAACCGGGGGTCATAAGCAGCACCATCGCGGTGCTAATGAGTACCCATACCGCTGTGTCCATCTCAACCTCTTTCGCTTTGTGCGCCTGGTGCGCACGTAATGCTTTGGCGGATTTTCAGTGAGTGTCGGGTTATTCCACTCCCACCGTCCCGCACGACAAAGCATTCCGTCTTAGCGTTTCGTAAGCTCGCCAGTTATGTTTCGAGCACGTTAAACGTGTGCTTTGGGTGTTACATGCACGTTTCGCGCACCCTGAGATGGTCGGTGAATCAGGTGTCAGGTTTGGCTCTGGTGCGCTTAGGGGTTCAGAATTTCGCCATTCGCGGCCCAACTTTCCCAGCCCCTACCGAGAGAACGTAGAGTTGGCGCATGCCCGAAACTACGCCCGCGAATGCGCCTGAGCCAGCGACACCACCAAAGCAGCCTTCGCTGGTCAAGACTCGCATCCGCCAGCTAACGACACCGTGGTGGCGGCTGGTGTGGCTCATTGGCGGTCTTGTCTGGGCTGTGGTCTTCAACGTGATCTATGTCACCACCGGCGGCACCGAAGAGTGGTGGGGCGTGGCTTCGGTGATCCCGATCGCGCTGCTACTGGTGGATGTGCTGCGCATCGAACGAATGGAACGCACTGCCGAGCAGAAGCGCAAGGCAAAGCTGAAGCTATAGCTGTTGCTATTGCTGTCACTGCAGGGCCTCTGCCAGTCCCCCGCGGGCGGTAGTAGCAGAAGCGGAAGATACGCCGCTCGGCGTAGGCAGGTACCTCCCCGCGGCTGATGTGCTCTCGCCGCAGACTCGGGAGACTTGTTGATATGGATACCCCGATCATCCGAGTCAAGGATGTACACAAGTCTTACGGCCGAGGCCCCAACCGTTTCGATGCGCTCAAGGGCGTGACCTTCGACATTTTTGAGGGCGAAAGCATTGCCATAATTGGCAAGAGCGGCTCGGGCAAATCGACCCTCATGCACGTTCTGGCACTCCTCGATGCCCCGACGTCGGGAACGGTTGAGCTTGAGGGCGTGGATACGAACACGTTGAAGGGCAAGAACCTCAATCGTGCTCGCAACAAGACGTCCGGGTTCGTGTTCCAACAGTTTTTCCTCACCGCTAACGCCTCCGTTCTGGAGAATGTGATGCTGCCGATGAAAATCGCCGGCATTCGGCGCAGCGAGCGCAAGCAGCGTGCCCTCGCCGCTCTTGAGCAGTTGGAGATGGTCGACAAAGCGAAGAACAAGGCTCTGAACCTTTCTGGTGGTCAGAAGCAGCGCTCAGTGATCGCCCGCGCACTCGTCAACAACCCGCGCATTATTTTCGCCGATGAGCCCACCGGAAACCTCGACACCACCACCGGCGCAGTAGTCGAAGACATTCTCTTTGACCTCAACAGAGACAACGGCATCACGTTGATCGTGGTTACTCACGACGAGGAGCTGGCTGCGCGCTGTGATCGCCGCCTTTATGTTCGCGACGGACTGCTCGTCAACGACACCACGGAGGTGGCCGCATGAACGCTCTTGACCTGATCGGTTCTGCCGCCTCGAACACTTTCCGCTCAAAGACCCGCACCATCCTGACGATCCTCGCGATCTTTGTTGGTGCGTTCACCCTCACCATCACTAATGGTTTAGGCACTGGCATCAACCGGTACATCGACGACACCGTCACCTCTATCGGTGCAGAAGATGTAATGACGGTCACGAAGACTCCGGATACCGATAGCGCGTTCGGTGGCGGCGACTCTGGCCCCGCCGAGTTTGACCCAGATGCTGTCTCCAGCGGCGGCTTCAGCCAGCCCGGGTCCACGGTCGTAGCGATCACTCCTGACGATTTGGATGCTCTCGCTGAGCTCGAAGGTGTGCTCGATGTTGAGGCGACAAAGTCGATCTCTCCTGACTGGATCCAGTACGACGGCGGCGCACAATATGTGACCTCCGTCGGCAGTCTCATCGCTGGCCAAACCGTGCAACTCGCAGCCGGCGATGCCCCTGCGGCAGCCTCGGATGCGCTCGAGCTGAACCTGCCCGTCTCCTATGTCGAGTCTCTCGGTTTTGCTGACGCAGATGCCGCCGTAGGCGAGACGCTCACAATCGCGATCACAGATGCCGAGCGCACCCAGCACCTCGTGGAGGCAACAATCGTGGGCGTTGCTGAGGAGAGCATCGCTGCGCCCGGCGCTGGCGGACTTGTCGTGAACTCTGCGCTGACCGACGAGCTGTATGAAACCCAGAACATCGGCATCTCCATTGATCAGCAGGAGCGTTACGCCCAGGCGAGCATCCGCTTCGATCCAGCAGCGACGGATGTCGAAATCACTGCGCTCAAGGATCGGCTCGCGGATGCGGGCTTCACAGGCACTACTGTGGCCGACCAGCTCGGCACGTTCAAGACCGTAATCGATGCGATCGTGCTCGTGTTGAATGCGTTCGCGATCATCGCCCTGCTGGCCGCAAGCTTCGGAATCGTGAACACCCTGTTTATGTCTGTGCAGGAACGCACCCGAGAAATCGGCCTCATGAAAGCCATGGGTATGGGCAGCGGCAAGGTGTTCGGCCTCTTCAGCCTCGAAGCGGTCTTTATCGGCTTCCTGGGCAGTGCAATCGGGGTCGGAATCGGGATGCTCGTGGGCACCGGCATCAGTTCGCTACTCGCCGGGGCAATCCTGGCCGACCTACCGGGCCTCACGCTGATCGCGTTCGATCCGCTCTCGGTCACCGTGATCATCCTGGTGGTGATGGCAATCGCGTTCCTGGCTGGCACCCTGCCTGCTGCTCGCGCCGCTCGGGCTGACCCGGTGGAGTCGCTGCGGTATGAGTAGGGGCGCCTCTGGTTGGGGGCTGCGCTGCAGGGGATACAGCACCCAAGCAGAGCAAGCACGGCAACGTCCGCGCGAAGGTTGTGCTCTCGAGCGGGGACGTTGCCATCCCGCCTAGACCGCACTCGCTCGCCGTGCCAGCATGCGCCGCACAAACTTTTCGGCCTCGATGAGCCCCAGCAGGGTCGATGCGGCGAGTGCGCACCCCACCCACTCGCCGAGCGTGAGCGGCACAAGCCCCAGCACGCCCGCGCTGACCGGCCAGGTCATGGCGATCCATTGCAGTCCGAGCGAGCCGACGGCGGTCGCGATGAGAAACGGGTTGCTGAATGGGCTGACGGTGAAGAGCGAGCGGCGCTCGGTGCGCGCGCTGCCCGCCTGAAAGAAGCTCATGACCACGAACACTGTCATCGTGATGGTGCGCACGTGCTCGAGTTCGTAGCCCGCGGCGAGCGCCTGTTGGAAGGTGATGAGGAGCACGGTCGCCATCCAACTCGCCGAAATCACGGTGCGCACCCACAGCGCGCGCGACAGGATTCCCTCTTGCGCAGCCCGCGGAGCCCGCCGAAGCTCGTCCCCTTCGGCGGGCTCGAATGCGAGCGCGACGTCTTGCAGGCCGCTCGTGACGACGTTGATCCACAACACTTGCACGGGGATCAAGAGAAGCGGCTGCTCAAAAAAGAAACTGATGGCGACGGCGAGCATGATCCCGAATCCGGTCGACAGTAAGAAGAAGGTAGCTTTGCGGATCGCCGAGAACACAATGCGCCCCTGCCGCACCGCCTCGACGACGGTGGCGAAACGGTCATCGGTGAGCACGACATCTGCGGCCTCGCGCGCCACGTCGGTGCCGGACTTGCCCATCGCAACGCCGATCGCGGCCGCCTTGAGTGCGGGTGCGTCGTTCACGCCGTCGCCCGTCACTGCGACCGTGTCGCCATTGGCTTGCAGGGCCAGCACGACACGCAGCTTGTCTGAGGGCGAGACCCGCGCCACAACGCCAGCCCGAGAGACTCGTTCGGCGAGCGCTGCGTCGTCGAGGTCGCCAAGTTCGTCGCCTGTGATCACGTTGTCGTAGTCGGCGATGCCGAGGCGGCGTGCGATCGTGGTGGCGGTCAACGGGTGGTCGCCGGTCACCATAATGACGCGTATCCCCGCGCCGACGCAGAGCGCGATCGACTCGAGGGCCTCTGCGCGCGGCGGGTCGGTGAGCGCGACGAGCCCGAGCAACTGCAGGCCGGTAGGGTGCGGCAGCTCTGGCACCGACAGCTCATCGTCGGCCACTCTGCGGCGGGCGATCGCCAGCACGCGGTAGCCGTCGCGGGCCAGCTGGTCGTGTGCACCGTACACCCGCTGACGCGCGGCATCGTCTAGGGTGGTGCCCCCAGCCTCTGAGCTGCACATCGAGAGCACGAGTTCGGGCGCACCCTTCACGTAGAGCGTGAGCGCGGCATCGTCGCTGTCATGGTGGCCACGGCGCAGTGACTGTGCATAGCGGTTTTGCGGCTCGTACGGTAAGCGGGCGACTTGGTCGGGTAGGTCGTCATCATCGCTCGTTACCCCGAGCGAACGCGCCAAGACGGCGAGCGCCACGTCGACGGCGTCACCGATGAAGCCACGCTCGTCATCACTGTGCGGGTGCGCCTCGTTGACGAGGGCGCCAGCCATGAGGACATCGCGCAGCACGCCGCTCGGCCGGTCGGGCAGGCCCGACACCTCGAGTACACCGCCACCAGGCACCCACACGCGCTCGACAGTGAGCCGGTTTTCGGTGAGCGTGCCCGTTTTGTCGCTCGCGATCACGGTCGTCGAGCCCAACGTCTCAGCGGCAGGCAGCGTGCGCACGATCGCGCCCTGCGCCGCCATTCGGCGCACCCCAATCGCTAGCGCGACCGTCATCACTACCGGCAAGGCTTCGGGAATGGTCGCGACGGCCATGGCGATCGCCGACAGGAACACTGTTTCTAGATCCTCGCCGAGCAGCAGACCGGTGATGATCACAGCTACGGCAACGACCGCAACAAACAGTCCGATGCGGCGCTCGAGGCTACGAATGCTCTGCTGCAGGGGCGTGCGCTTCGAGCTAGTCTGCACGAGCTCGTTGATACGCCCCAACTCGGTGTCGCGACCCGTCGCAACCACCACGCCGCGCCCACGACCGGAGGTGACGAAGGTGCCGCTGTAAAGCATCCCGAGACGGTCACCCATTGCCGCATGCTCGGAGACAGGCGCGGGGGTCTTGTGCACCTGCTCTGACTCGCCGGTCAGCATCGACTCGTCAACCTGCAGGGCGTGAGCGTCGACGATGCGCAAGTCGGCGGCCACCTGCTCGCCGCTCTCTAGCGCGACGACATCGCCGGGCACGAGGTCGACCGCGGGCAGGCGGATGACGTGGCCGTCGCGCACAGCGCGTGCAGCTGGCACGGTAAGCGAGGCGAGGGCGCGCATCTCGCGCTCGGCGTGCGTCTCTTCCCAGAACCCAATCGACGCGTTCAACACGAGCACGATGAGGATCGCCGTCGCGTCAACCCAGTCCTGCAGCAACAGGGTGATCGTAGCCGCCACCAACAGAATCGCGATAAGCGGCGACCGAAATTGTCGCACTGCCACCGCCCACGCGGGCGTCGGCTTGCGCACTTCCAGCCGATTCGGCCCAACCCTGGTGCGCCGCTCGTCTGCCTCGGCGGTGGTCAGTCCTTGCGGACTCGCGTCGAGCCGAACGAACACCTCGTCGAGGTCGAGCGCGTACCACCGTGTCGCCGACTCTCCTGTTGTCATGCCACCACGCTAGTGCCGGTAGCGCGAGTGCAACTAGGGCCGTTTGTCCCAAAGGCTGGGTGATTCTGGATCGGTCAGTCCAGTTTTCCGCGGAGTCATCGGGGACTTCGAGCGGAGCGTTCACGCCGCAGCCATCAGCCTGACCTGCTGCGCAGCTCACCAGTCGGTGCGGGTGCTGCATCATTCCGACAACGTAGCGCCCGGGTCCTCGTGTCGACGACAGCAACACCACTCCGCCAAAGTCGGGACCGGTCGCTACGCTGTCCAGGAAACAGAAGAAATGGCACTCGGCCCCGTCAGCGCCGACTGGTCAGTTCATTGGGATTGAATGATGAGCTATAGCGGGCACTTCTCTTGAGTCTCGTCGGGGGCTTCCCTCCTTTGACCTCGCCCCCTACACTCTCGAGTGGGAGCCTCTCCAGATGTGAGGCCCGTTTGCCGATTCGTACCTGAAACATCGGAGAAACATGAAGAAGCCCATTGCGGCCGCGGCACTTGCCACGGCTCTTGTCCTGACTACCTTGGCGCCGGCCTACGCGGCCGAGCCCTCTGCAACCATCACCGGATCCGTGGGTGAGAGAGTAACCGACGACGGTTCCAGTCTCCGTCTGCGGTATGTCGGCGATCCAGCTCCGGCCGGATACGACGGAAATTACCAGCGCGGTCCGGCCATCCTGACTCCGTCTCCGGAACTGACTCCAGTGACCATGGCGGGAACCCTAGATCTGTCCCAGATGAGCGAGAACGGCCAGACTGCGGTCATCGGGCTGCACGATGCTGACGCGTTGGCGAGCGGCCAGACCGGTCACAAGCAGGAAGTCGGCATCTACGTCACGTATCGCACCGGCTCCGGGGGCTACTTCGTCGTTGGTGTGACCGATGGGGATGCCGGCGGTGGAGAGTGGGTCCAAGAGTTCAAACGAATTCCCGTCAGTGACCTTCTTGGCGGCGTCGTCACTGTGGAGTTCGTCGTCGACGGAAGCGTCGACCCGGCCACTTGTGCCAGTGACGCGGCAGACATCGCGACGGCGGACGGTTGTATGACTCTGACTGTCAACGGCTCAACCGTGAGCGACTCCTATGGCAGCATCAGCCCCCACGGCGTGACCACGGAACTCGGCAACGGCGCACATCCCGGCTGGTACTCGGCATGGACCACCACGGGCCCGGAAATCGGCGTGAACTATGACCTGACCATTTCTCCGGTGACACTGGTACTCACCACCAAAGATCAGTGCAAGAAGGGCGGCTTCGCCGACTTCGATTTCAAGAACCAGGGTCAATGCATCGCGAGCATCCAAGCAAACGAGAAGGCCAACAAATAACACGGCACCCGTTCGGCAACGACCCCTCTCCAGCGAGAGGGGTCGTTGTGCTTCGGATGGAGATCGAGCGCAATCGGGGTCAGCTGGCGCGGCGGTGAGCACCCATCCAGTGCGAAGGTCCGTAACATTCAGAATCCGCGCGAACCCACCCTTCTGGGCCGGTCAGCACAAATGCGGGTCTGGTGCACTGATAGGTGACATCTTGACCTGACCTACAGTTGGGTTTCCACTCGGGATAGCTGGCCGGGATGGCTGAGGCCACCAGACAAGAATGGCCGGTGAAATTTGCCGACCTGATCGTGGAGATCCACAAAACCGTGCAGATCAGCAAGGTCGACGACAAGACGGCGCTGCCGGCCCGCCGACTCGGTGAGCACCAACACGACGTCCTGCGCTTCGCCATACCGATGGATAACAACCATGTCGAACGAGATGCACGGATGCACGGATGCACGGATGGTCAAACTCCAACAGAAGATCTCCGGCTGTTGGCGTTCACCGACCGGCGCGGAGGCGTTCCTGACCGTACGCTCGTCCCTGTCCACTGCACGCAAACAAAACTAGGACGCCCTCGACGTCCCCAGGAAACTCTTCAGAGCCAGCGCCGGGATCCCCTCCATCGCAGGGCCAGACCTTAATCAACCTAGCCATCCACAGATCTGAACTTCTCAACCGATCCAGACGAACTCAGCGACACCTCCGAGAAATAGCGACGCCGCACACGAGCCTAGGAATGTCAGTTGTGCTTCCGTGCTGCACGAGGGCGAGTCAACACCGCCACCAGCAGTCCGCCAATCAACGCGAAGCCCTGTGCGATGACTGCTACCACCTTGTCTGGATACCACGCAGGTTCGTAGATCACTGGAAACCCGAGTGCGCTCAGATCCAATGGCACATAAACCGAGGCCACCAGCAGTGCGAGCCCGCCCGCCGCAATCACTGCCGCAACCAGCCCGGTCCACCAGCGATATACCGCCAGGATCAGGACAGCTGCGAGGACGTTTACTACGCCCTGGATGCGGAAGAGTGCACCCTGACTGACGAGTGAGCCGACGATCGCATCGAATGGAGTCGCGAGAAGAAAGTGCACGTAGGCGTTAACCACCAGCGCGAGTGCGATCCAAATCCGTGCCGCAACAATGAAGATTTTCATGTCCTTGCCTTTCTCTCAACAACTTCCCGGAAACGCTGAAGCCGGTGGGGAGCGATTCGTTCGCTCCCCACCGGCTCATTCGCGAATCGGTTTTACTGGATACCCTTATTGGCTGCGATTCCGCCAGCGAGCGCCGTTGCCGTCATCGGCATGTGGCCTGCAGCTTCCTTCAACAGTGCGAAGTAGGCAGGGTCGCCGGCGATGTTCGCGTCGATCGCTGCGACCAGCGACGAGGCGTGCATCTCGAGCTCAGTCTGCACTGCCTCGGCCGGCAGCTCAGGAACAACTGAATTGATCAGCTGGCCGAACGACACTGCGTAGCCGCCCAGATCTGACATTGCCTGGTCGATGCCAGCTTGGTCGTCGGTTGCCTTCGCGACCGCGTAGTTCACGAAGAACGGGATGTGCGAGCGCCATGAATCGAGGAATGGTTGCTCGGCGTCCGGGTAAGCCGAGCCGATCAGGGCTGCGATCTCAACCGAGTTGGTGTCGAGGGTTTCGACTGCCCCGGCGACGTCTTCCGTCGTGAGGTCGCCACCATCAGCGAGCGCCTGGTCGATGGCTGCACCGGCGAGGTAGACGTGGTCGGCGAGCAGGGCGGTTAGAGTTGCACGCAACGTGGAGCCGTCGCTGTTTACTGTGTCCACGACTGCCGAAGAGTTCGTGTCGTCGGTGGTGGTCGGCGAATCTGTTGCCGCCGAGCAGCCCGAGAGTGCGAGTGCCGCGGCGAGGCCCAGACCGGTGAGTGCTGTGATTTTACGCATTGTTTCTTCTCCTTGTTGATGGTGTGTTGTTCGTGCGGGTTCTTACGGTTCGACCGTGATACTTGCGTTCATGGTCAAGTGCGGTTGGCAGTAGTAGAAGTACTCGCCGGGTTCGTCGAAGGTATATGTGAAGGTGTCACCCTCCTGGCCCTTCGGGGCTAGGTCATGGTCGAAAAGGCCGTCGGGCGTCTGTGTGCCGCGAAGACCCGTCGACTCGTTCACGTCGCCCCAGGCTCCGGACGTCACGGTGTGACCGATTGTCTCGCCGTTTTGCCAAGTGACCGTGGTGCCCACCTTGACGGTGAGGTCGTTCGGCATGAACTTGAGGCCGATGGTCGTAACAACGTTTTCGGCGGCGTCCGTCGACTGATCCGTGCCTCTCTCAGACGGCATCGTTGGGGATGGTTGAGAACCCGCGCATCCCGAGAGCGCTATGAGAAGTGCCGGCAGGATAAGCGCACCCGCGAGGGTGGCTTTCGGTGCCCGAAGTGTTCTGGTGAGTGACATGTAGATGATTCGGCACCCTGGGCGAAGTGGTTTGGTATCAATTTTTCGGCACAGAAGAAACCTAGGAAAAGAGCGAGGCCGGACCCGCTACTCGGTTGCTTGGGCTAGCGATCTCTCGCTTAGACTTTTGAGTCCGATCGCGACTCGTCGGTGGCGCTCGCTGCGCCCACCGCGGTCAGCGCATGTTCTGTAACGTTCAGTTGCTCGCATCCGTCTGCTGTCACGACGACGATATCTTCAATGCGCGCGCCCCACTGGCTAGGGAAGTAGATACCCGGTTCAATACTGAATGCCATCCCTTCGCGCAGGAGAAGGTCATTGCCAGGGGTAATGTAAGGCTCCTCGTGCACGGAGACCCCGATTCCGTGACCCGTACGATGCAGAAATGCTTCGGCGAGGCCAGCCTGCGAGAGCACTCGTCGCGCCGCGACATCAACATCCGAAGCCGTAACGCCGGGTCGCACTGCGTCGACGGCGGCCTGTTGTGCCTGCACGAGTATGGCGATGCGTTCAGCGACCGACGGCTCCGGGGTTCCCGCGCTGTAGGTTCGTGTGCTGTCGGAGTTGTAGCCGCTCGGGACCGCACCGCCGATGTCGACGACCACGACGTCGCCATCCTCGATCATGCGGTCCGAAACCTCGTGGTGCGGGTCGGCACCATTCGGTCCCGACCCGACAATGACAAACTCGACCGTGCGGTGCCCCTCGGCGACGATTGCCCTAGCGATATCGGCCGCAACTTCGCGTTCAGTCCGACCGGCACGCAGCAACTCCGGCACTCGTCGATGCACAGCGTCGATCGCTGCTCCGGCGCGTCGTAGTTCTGAAATCTCCGCGGCTTCCTTGATCATTCGCCCCTCGCGCAGGACCGGGGTCGCGAGCTCAAGACGCACCGCGAGCCGCTGTCCGATCGGAATAACGTGCAGTGCCGGGAGCGAATCAGACACTCCCACACGAGTCGCTGCAGGCAGTGTGTCGGCGATCAGGGCATACGGATCTTGGCCGTCGACCCAGTCGGCGACGATGATTCCGAGTTCGTCGGCACCTGTGCTGCGTACCTTCGCGAGCTCCATGCGCGGCACAACGATGGTCGGCGTCATGCCGGGCTTAATCACTAGGGCTGTCAGCCGCTCAATCGTGTCGCCCTCGACGCCGACCAAGTACTGCAAATCGGGTCCTGGACCCACAATGATACCGTCGAAACCCGCCTCGGCGGCTAGGGCTGCTGCGCGCTCAAGACGAGCGGCGTAAACGGAAGCGGTGAAGGTAAGAGCGCTCATAGGGGTCTGCTGTCGGTTCAGTTGACCAGCTGGCCCGACCCCGCGATTCGGCGCATCCCCGCGTGAAGACATAACCGATACCGTGAGCAGTCTCAATCCACTAGGCGCCGACTGAAGGTGTAGCCCTAAACGCATTAACTTTCGTATCGACGACAACTTCGGCCTCGCTTCCAGAATCGAGGATCGTATTTCGAACTGACTCGGAATCGACCTTGACTGCCGTAACGACCAAGCTGTCCGAAGCCTCAGTCGTCAGCAAAGCGTTTACCTGAGCTTCGAAGGCGGAATTACTCGACTCGGCGTGAACGTCCACTGCCACTATGTGATTGCTGGAGACGTAGTTGGAGCTCCCCGCCATTAACCGGATGATGACCGGCGTCGCACTAGCCGGGCGGATTCTCTCAGAGTCGATGACCTCGGAGAAGTGGTTACCGATGACCGAATTGTTGCTGCCGCTGACACAGAGGAGCCCAAAGAGATCATCCAGGCCGTTATCGACGCCCAAGAAGGGCGTCCAAGGTTCAAGATCGCGCAGAAAGTGATTCGAAGCCACAAGATTCTCCGAGCTATTCGCTCCGAGCACCACCATCCCAGGGTAGAACGAATGCAGGCGGTTATTAGTGACGCTTGAACGCGTGACTCCGTTGAGATAGACGCTACTCGCCCCCCGGGGAAAGATGTTGTTGGCTGTGATCAACAGCCCGCCATGATTCTCGGCGTAGATCGAGTGGCCCTTGAATCCTGCTCCGATGAGGTTGTCAGTGATTTTCGAAGCCTGTCCCCACCCACGCAGCTCGATGCAACTGCCACATTCAGCAATGAAGTTGTCATGAATGGAAAGCGCGTCCGCGTTGTGGATAGTGAGAGCGTGCTCGAGGTAGACGAACCCCATACCGTTGACGCGGAAAGAGTCATTGGCATTCGCGACATAGATGCCCGTCTTGCCGTTTATATAGGAGTTCTCTGGATGCAGCTCCGAGCCATCCGGGGTGAAATGTAACCCGTCGATGCAGAAATCAGAGAACTCGACCGCGCTGATCCGCGGGCTCCCACTTCGCTCGATGTAGAAGGCTGCGCCCGTGGACTCTTCCTCGTCCTTGCCGAGAGGAATGTCTACGAGAATGCGACTGCCTCCGGGCCACAGCTCATGCAAGTCGAGAGACTCGTCTTGGGGAACATTGAACCGGATGCTCGAAGACGTGAAGCCGTGACCCGAGCCCTGGATCCTGAGGAAGCTGATGTCGATCAGAACTTGTGTGCGAAGGTGATAGTCCCCAGGTGGAACGTAGATCACCGCGCCCGGCTTTCCGCCCTTGTTCTCATCGGTGGCCACCTGCCGGCTCTTGATATCAGCGATGATGCTGTTAAACACCTCGCCGATGTCCTCGGCCGGATTACCGACGGGCCACTTCGTCACGTCGTAGTAGTTAGCGCTTGACATAGATTCGCTCCTTTGTGGCGTAATCAGACTGCAGCTAGTTGCGTGATGATCTCGGCCAGGGTCGGCAGATCAGCGCCGGGCCGGGAGACTGTAACGGCCGCAGCAAGGGCTGCTTTCCCGCCGACGTCCTCGAGCTGTTGCTGGGAAATTGGTTGCCCATTCCAGCCACCGGTTCTGAAGACGAGGGCCCAAATCAGAGCTGCCATAAAAGAGTCGCCAGCGCCCACAGTGTCCGCGACTACCGTCTTGACTGGCGGGATAGTGATGCGATTCGCACCGCTCGCAAGACACGCACCCCTGCTTCCTCGTGTGATCCCGGCCACGGTCACCCCTCCATCGATGAGGAGATCGAGTACATAGTTGACGGATTTTTCCGGGAAGAGGAACTCGGCGTCCTCATCACTTAGTTTTGTGATGTGGCTGGAGAAGGCGAGCGCCTCGAAAAGTTTGTGGGACTTTCGTGAGTCTCGGACAAGACTTGGTCGCACGTTCGGATCGAACGTGATCAGCGCTCCCGCTGCACCGCCTCGTCGGACGATGTCGTTTGTGACGTCAGAACCCGGCTCGAGGAACGCCCCTAGCGAACCTGCGTGAATAATCTTCGGTGCCCCGAGTTCACCGAGGTTGACTGGGTCCCAGCTCAACGCAAATTCGTAGGTTGCCGATCCGTCATCCGCGACGGTGGCTACCGCTTTCGATGTCGGCGCATTCGTCAAGGAGTCTGGGGTGATAATCACCCCGGATTCACCGAGGTGCTTTCGGATTAGCTCCCCGTCTTCGTCGTCCCCAATAGCGGAGTGCAAACGAGTAGCAACATTCAGACGAGAGAGTCCGAGCGCCACGTTCGCGGGCGATCCTCCCGTATAGCGACTAACACGGCCGAGCTCGACAACTTCGTCGATGAGCGCTTCCCCTACTACTAGCGCGCCGCCATTCACGACGGAACTCGTTCTTCCAACATTTCTGAATGGCTCGTCAATACGATCGTCAGCCGGCCATCGACCCAGTAAACAGGCTGCGGGTCGCTGATCTCTCCGACCCAACCGCCATTTTCGTCGTCGTTGCGGAATGAAAGAATTTGCCACTGTCCCTCACGATCCTGAACCAGCCGTCCAACATAAAGTCGCTCGTCGGTGAGTCGGTATGCATCTGCCAGATGGAATGGCCCTGTCAGAGAGTCGGCGGGAAACGCCCAAATACCTCCGACGGGATCTTCCGCATGGCGTTCGTGCGACAGTTCGGAGGCAAGGCAAGAGAATATTCCGACTGGCGTGCCGTCAACAACGACAGTCTGAACCACTTCGATGTGTCCAAATCCGGCGCCTGGCTCGGACAGCGGAGGCTGAACAGTCCAGTGGGTGAGGTCTGGTGAGGTTGCGTGCCCGATGACTCCTCGGTTATCGGGATCGCCGTGGTTGGCGCGCGCAGTGATCAGCATGTGCCAGTTGCGCCGATCACGGAATACCCACGGGTCGCGCCAAGCCTGGTCAGGCCAATTTCTCGTTTCCGCGGTTTCATAGTAACGGGCGTCCGGTTCAAGAATTTGTCTGTCGGGTTCTCGGCGCCACGTGAAAAGATCGTCGGAGACGACGGAGCTGATCCGTTGGTTGAGTCCGCCTTCGGCACGACTGACCGCCGTATAGAACATTCGCCACGTGCCGTTGTCGTCACGCACTACTGACCCCGTCCACGTTGAGAGGTCATCGAAGGCCGGGGAATCATCCGGAATGACTGCGTCGGCGTGCTCGATCCACGTCGTGAGATCTATGGAAGTCGCGTGTCCGATGGTGGCACGCCAGTGCCGTCGGTCGGGGTCGAGGAGAGCTCGGGACGCCTTCAGAAAGAAGAGATGGTAGCGGTCGCCATCATCGGCAATCCAGAAGTCCCACACCCAGGACGAGGCCAGTCGAAGCATTTTATGTAACCTTTCAGTTGTCTCGTGGTGTGCCGACTGATCCTCGGATGACCAGTGGGCAGTCGAGGCGTGTGGGGGTGTCGGCGAGGAGCTTGTATTCGTCTTCTCCGTGAAGCAGGTGCACGAGAGTGTCGACGGCCCAAGCGCCCATTTCATAGTGAGGGAGCGCCACAGTGGTCAGGCCAGGGAACAGGTTGGCCGCGATGAGTTCCTGGTTGTCGAAACCGACGATCGAGAGGTCGTGCGGGATGTCCAGACCCAGTTCATTCGCGGCCCGGTAGGCGCCCATTGCCATCCGATCGTTGTAACAGAATAGGGCGGTTGGCCGGTCGTGTCTCGCGAGGAGTTCTCGAGCAATCTCGTAACCGGGAAGGGTTTCTGACGGTGCTTGAACGATCAGTTGTTCGTCGATCGGAATGTCGTACAGTCGCAACACCTCCTTGTAGCCGACCAGACGTTCGTGTGTAGCCGGCACATCGTCGTCGTTATTGAGAAAGCCGATGCGTCGGTGACCGGCCTCGACGAGGTGCGTGACGGCGGCGATCGCGCCACCCACCTCGTCAGGTACCACTGCCGGGACAATGCCGGCCTTGTCGGTCGAGTCGATCAGGACGGCAGGCAGACCCTGCAGGTTTGGAGGGAGGGATACTTGGCGGTGATACATCGTCGCGTAGAGGACGGCCTCCACTTGCCGGTCGATCAGCGCCTGAACGTCGTCTCTGTGTGAATCGCCGGATTCGCGCTCAGTGTTGACGATGACCAGGGTCAGGTCGTGTTCGCGCGCCGCATTCTGGGCGCCAAGAATGATCCTGCCCGCGTGAGGAGTGGTTGCGATCTCTTCGCTCAGCAGGCCGATGAGCCCTGACCGGTTGGTTCGGAGCGCTTGCGCCATCCGGTTCGGGCCATAGCCAAGTGTTTTCGCTGCTTCGCGGACGCGAGCTCGTGTGTCTGCGGCGACCCGCATTTGAGGGGTGTCGTTCAGGACATGGGACACCGTAGTAACCGAAACACCAGCCATTTCGGCGACATCTCGAATCCCGACATTTCTCACTGCCACAGTTCTTCCTCTTCCTCTAGATGCGCGAGTCCACTCGTCGTAGCGACCAGCACCGCTGCCACCGTTAGGTCTGAAGCGGCTTCTCGTCGGGTGCGCGCCCTGCAAGTCCGCTGAGCGGAGTTTGTAGTCTCCAGAATTCCATCGGAGGTCTGATTTCGTTCCATGGCGCGACCGTTCATCCTTTCACTGCACCGAGAGTGAGGCCCGCGACGATATGACGCTGCAGGGCGAGAGTGAGCAGGATAACGGGGATTGAGTAGATCGCAGCGAGCGCGGTCATCCCTCCCCAGTCGAGTCCGAACTGCGTTTGGAAGTTCGCGATCACGATCGGCGTTGTCTGCGCACGAACAGAGGTGAGTAGGAGCGAGAAAAGGAACTCGTTCCATGACGCAAGGAAGGCGAAGATCGCCGTGACTGCAAGGCCGCCGGAGACTACCGGGATTACGACTCGCCACAATGCTCCCAGACGTGATGCTCCATCAACCCGAGCCGCTTCTTCGAGCTCACCAGGGACGGCTTCGAAGAAGCTCGCCATTAGCCAGATCGAAAGGGGAAGCGAGAGGGTAGTGTGCGCGATAGCAAGGCCCAGAGATGTGTCACTGATTCCGAGAACGCGCATGGTCTCTATGAGAGGGGCTCCCACTGCGATCGTGGGCACCATCCGTGTTACTAGCGCTGCCATGACGAAGACCTGCCCGCTTGGTGTGCGGTACCGTGTGATCGCATAGGCCGCGGGTACCGCGAGCACGAGGGAGAACGCCGTGCTCAAGACAGCGGTCACGGTGCTGTTAATCAGCGCCGGAACTACCCCGTCCTTGCTGAGCGCTGTCACATAGTTCTCTAGTGTCCAGACCGAGGGCAACACAGAGGGTGGCACAGCGATCGCATCGAGCGGCGTCTTGAATGAAGTGAACAGAAGATAAAGGAAAGGGAACGCATAGATCACAAGAACTACTGCGAGTGCGCTCCACAGGATCAGCCGTGATGAACGTCGGTTAGTTTCGATGCCAATCATTTGTCACTCCCTGGGCGCCAGATTGCGTATATCGCCGCGGTGGCAATCACGAGCATTGCAACAAGATAGATAGTGCCCATAGCGCTCGCGAGGCCAGGGTCGCCGTAGCGAGTCATGGTTCGGTAGACCAGAAGGCTCAACGTCGTTGTGCTCTCCTGTGGTCCACCGTTGGTTTGAATGAGGATGATGTCGAAAGCGCGAGCCGCATCAATTCCCCGAACAATGAGCGCTACAGCAATTACAGGTCGAAGCAGAGGGATGATGATGCGGAAGAGCATGGTGGAAAAGCGAGCACCATCCAATTTCGCCGCTTCAATTACGTCACCCGGCACGTTCTGCAGGCCCGCGAAAAGCACGAGCGTAATGAACGAGGTAGTAAGCCAGACGTCAGGCAGGGCCACCGAGAACAATGCAATGTTCGGGTCGCTTAGCCATCCGATTTGACTACTCGTTTGCAGGATTCCCGCTTGGCGAAGAAGTTCGTTGATAATCCCGAAGTTGTCGATAAGCAGGAAGCGCCACAGCAGACCGGCGACGACGGGCGCGATCATGAGCGGATACATAAAGATAGTGCGGAACACCGCGGATCGGCTTCCGAGCGACGCAAAAATGAGTGCTACAGCCAACCCAATTGCAAACTCAAGGGCGACGACGATAACGGTGTAGACGATCGTGCGGAATGCTGCGCCCTGGAACGCCGTTGAGGCGAACGCGGCGGCAAAGTTATCGAACCCCACAAAGATTCGGGGTCCTCCGGAAATGGGCGAGATCTCATAGAATCCGTTGGAGACGAATCTAATAAGAGGCCACAGCACGAATGCTGCGAGAAAAGCGGCGGCCGGTGCCATCAGTAGCAAGGCGAACCGTCGGTCGGTGAGGCGCACGAGAGTGAGTCCTTTGAACGAGTCGGATGGTGGGGCAGCCCGCAATTACACAGACTGCCCCAGATTGCAGTGCGAGCTACTTGATGATCGCTTCGATCTGCATCTTGGCGTCTTTCAATAGCGCAGCGTTGTCAGCACCAGGTTCAACAGCTTTCTGGAGCATCGGAGTGAGCACCGTGTTGACAATCTCCTGCCACTCCGGCGTTGCTGGCCGCGCGAACGTCGCTGGTGAGTTGAGCGTCGCGAGAATTGCCGAGTAATTTTCGTGGCCCTCGACATCGGCCTGCGATTCGAACGCAGAGATTCGGGCGACGAGGCCAAGCGATGTATCCACGGACAGTTCGTTGTTCTCATACGCGAACGCGATGAAGTCCTTCGCGGCCTGCTGCTTCGAGGTCGCTTTCGGCACAGAGAGGTACCAAGCACCGGGTACGCCTGCGACGCCGCCCGGGCCTGCAATCATCGGCGCTACACCAATGTCACCCTTGACGACAGCATCGTCAGGAGTCTGCGTGTATGCGTGGCCCCAGAACCGCATCATCGCGAGCTTGCCTTGGTAGAAAAGGTTCTGCGATCCTGCCCAGTCGAGCTGCGAAGCACCGGGGGGTGCGTAGGGAAGCAGGCTCGTATAGAAGTCGAGTGCTTCGAGGTGCTCGGCGCTATCGATGGTCACTTCGCCGTTGGCCGGGTCGAGCACCATCTGGGTTTCGCCGGCCTGCGACACGGTCGCGAGCCACTCGGTCTCTACCGCGCCCTTGACATCTGTACCGTAGAGGTCGATCTGTCCGTCGCCGTTTGTGTCGCGGGTGAAGAACTTCGCGACATCGGTGTATTGCTCCCACGTCGTCGGCGGGGCGAGAGGGTAGCCGAACTCTGTCTCGAAGTCTGTCTTGTTCCTCTCGTCGTTGAAGAGATCGGTGCGGTAGTACAGGATCTCGGAATTGGTGAAGATCGGCATTCCCACATACTTGCCTCCCACCTGCGCCTCGGACACGAGGCCGGGGAAGAGATCGGACTTCACATCTTCGGTGAAGAGGTCGTCAAGGGGCACCATTCCGTCGGCGAACGCGCTCAGCCAGATCGCGTCAAGCGCGGCAATATCGAACGAGACGCTGCCCGATCCAAGTTCCGTTTGGATTCGGTCGTACAGTCCGTCGTAGGGCAGTTCGACGAGCTTGATCGTCGTCCCGGTCTCTTCTTTGTACAAGTCGGCGATTGGCTGGAGCTCTGCAAGCCCGCCACCTTCGACGAGAACTGTCAGTTCGTCAGAGGAACTTCCGTTGGTTCCGCCACCGACGCCACACCCCGAGAGTGCGAGTGCCGTCACCGACAGGACAGCCGTTCCGAGTAATGCGGCACGAGTACCGCGCATATTGCGAAGCTTCATTACTTCGACTCCGTTCTTTGGTAGCAGTATTGCTACGCACTGTGATTGAGATCACCATAGCGATGATCAAACGTTTTGGCAAAACGTCTTGGCACGAGTTTCCCCTACGGGCCTTTCGGAGTCAACGCCAAAAATTGCCAAACAGATAAAAGGGCGCACCGAGTCTTGACCCGCCGACGGTCCCGCCCTACTATCGAGCAACTCACGAATGCCAAAACCTTTTTGCAATTCACTCAATGTTGAGGGAGCTCCATGAACAAATTCGAACCTAAGCCTGCGCACGCGAGCATGTCGCTGTCACGTCGAGGATTCCTTATTGCGGGATCGACGGCGGCTATTACTGCGTGGCTAACCACGCACGAAAAAACGGCCACGGCGGCCCCCGCACCGGCGGCCACCACATCAGTCGAGCACACCCATCGCACGTTGCTTGGTGTGCTCTAAATTTTTTCCCACCCCATCCATATTTCAGCAGAGAGGCCACTATGCCTTCGACCATCTACGACGTAACTACTTGGACTATCCCCGGGCTCCCCGGAACCACCGCCTATACCGACATCGGTGCGGTCGTGAACAGCATCATCGCTGACATCAAGGCAAACCAACCGACTCAAGCTTCCAAACCTGGAGCGGTTGTCTACATCCCGCCGGGCGACTACTCACTCAAGACCCGAATTGTGATCGATATCAGCTATTTGCAAGTCAAGGGCTCCGGCCATGGATTCACTTCATCAAGCATCCGATACAACGCCGGGAGTACCGCGAGCTGGTTCGAAGTCTGGCCGGGCGGTAGCCGCATCAAGGTCGAGAACACCGACGGCAACTCTGAGGCGATCCTAATCAACCGTGGAGGTTCACCAAGGCTGAGCTCGATCGAGCTAATCGACTTCTGTCTAGACGGGCTGTCGTTCAGCCCCAATCAGAACAGCTACCTTAACGGAAAGATCGGAATCCGCTCGACGAGTGACACCGACTCGTTGCGCATCGCGGGGATGGGGATGGTCTACCTTCAACGCGGCCTCGTTATCACTGGAGCCGACGCACTATCCGTCACTGGCAACTTTATCGCTGAATGCGGCAGTTGCATTGAACTCATCGGATCAGGGCAAGCCTGCCTGGTCAATGACAACTTGGTCGGCGCCGGGTTCGTCGGGTTCTCGATCTATGCGGAGAACCACTTTGGTCTGCTGATCTCAGGAAACAACATCTTTCCGCGCGGTAAGAGTTCGGTTCATCTCAAAGCCTGCTCAAACTCCAGCATTACAGCCAACCGGCTACATGCCTTCTATTCGGGAATGATTCAGTTCGAAAGCGGCTGCACGAACAATTTGGTGGCATCGAATCACTTCCTTCGACAGCGAGAATCGTTTCCGCCATTCCAAGCCAACAACAATGGTTTGGACGACTTGTTTGGTCTGGTCCATATCAACGGCAGCGGCAATACTGTCGCGAGCAACCACTTCAGCTTCGACGTGGCTGCTGCGTACGTTCAGCCTCTCGGGGCGACACCGACGATCGTTCTAGTGAAGTCAGGAGCAAACAACTTCGTCGCCACCAACCACACCATCGCAAACATAAGCGTGAAAACTGTGGTGCTCGACGGCAGCACTGTTAACACTAAGGTGCTCGACTGCGGGTCCCCCGGCGAGTTTCAAGCCCTCGCCGGATCCTCCTACGGTTTCCGCGCGACACCGTAGCTCCCCTCGTTACCTTGTTTATATCCCCGGATGGTGTTTGTATCTGAGGACGTTGGCCCGTCGGGTCCGGCATGATTATTTCCCCCAGTCGTTTCATGATCCGGGGGGTGCTGTCACCGGGCCGGATTGGTATCAGGTGATCGCTAATAGGGGCCGGACTGTAGTCCAGGCCATTCGTAACGTGGATGTGAGACTCGATACCGCGGCTGACCAACAAAACGGTTCAGAGACGGGAGTAATCATGATTGAGAACTACGACTCCGTGGACGTGTTCGTCGGCGTCGACGTTGGGAAAGGGGAACACCACGCGGTCGCCTACGATCGGGCCGGGAAAGTGCTCTACGACAAGACCCTACCCAACGACGAAACGAAACTTCGAGAGGTCATCGAAAAGCTGAAAAAGCACGGCCAAGTCCTCTTCGTCGTCGATCAGCCGGCGACGATCGGCGCGCTGCCGGTCGCGGTCGCTCAGGCCGAGAATGTCCTCGTCGGCTACCTGCCGGGCCTGGCCATGCGCCGCATCGCAGACCTCCATCCGGGGGAAGCGAAGACCGATGCCCGCGATGCGGCCATNAGTCGCGACCAGCAACCGAATCCGCGGCCTCCTCACCCAGATCCACCCAGCATTGGAGCGGGTCCTGGGCCCGCACCTGGACCACCCGGCAGTGCTGGACCTGCTGCAGAAGTACCCGTCGCCAGCGTCGATGAAAGCCGCTGGCACGGTTCGCCTCGGCAACCG
>NZ_BAAAKW010000011.1:0-23444 GCF_039527955.1 Rhodoglobus aureus
GGCCCGCACCCTTCCGCACGCGTTGCGGTCCATCCAGCTGGCCGATGAGCAAGTCGCTGAACTCTCGATGCTGTGCGGATTCGACGACGATGTCCTTGGACAAATTGTCGCGACCAGCAACCGAATCCGCGGCCTCCTCACCCAGATCCACCCAGCTTTGGAGCGGGTTCTGGGCCCGCACCTCGACCACCCGGCAGTGCTGGACCTGCTGCAGAAGTACCCGTCGCCAGCGTCGATGAAAGCCGCTGGCACGGTTCGCCTCGGCAACCGCCTGATCACGCGGGCACCCCGGATGGGACGTCGCCTCGCCGCCGAAATCACGCAGGCCCTCAGCGAGCAAACGGTCGTCGTCGTGGGCACNAACTCGTCGACGCCCACCCTCTTCAACCCGTCCTGATCAGCATGCCCGGAGTCGGGGTCAGGACCGCCGCGAGACTCCTCACCGAAGTCTCCGGCAAAGACTTCGCCACCGCCGGACACCTCGCCTCCTACGCCGGCCTCGCGCCCGTGACTCGACGTTCGGGCTCATCGATACGCGGCGAACACAGCTCCAGGCGAGGCAACAAAGTCCTCAAACGGGCACTGTTCCTCTCCGCCTTCGCCGCCCTCCACGACCAAACATCACGGGCCTACTACGACCGGAAAATCGCCGAAGGCAAGAGACACAACCAAGCACTCCTAGCCCTGGCCCGACGCCGCTGCAACGTCCTCTACGCCATGATGCGCGACGGCACACTCTACGAGAACGAACCGAACAAACACGCCCTCGCCGCTTGACAAAAAACATAGGGGCACCCCCCGAACGGGTGCCGGAAGAGCGAACCTGAAGGCATGATAAACCCGATTGCTGTGAACAGCCATCGCTTGGCGATGCTTACCTCGAGCGCTGGTTTCGATGCACCGTATCTTCCCGCAACACTCCTAATCGCCGAGGTAGGCGGCCAGTTCGCGGAGATTGCTCACGGTGACCGTCGGTGGGTGGAAGTGTTCAGGATAGGTCGCGGCAGTTCGATTTATCCACACGGTAGACAGCCCCGCTTCAGTAGCTCCGTGAATATCCCAGGGATGCACGGCGACGAGGTATGCGATTCCGTCGGTGCCGGTTCTGGCAAGCGCGTCTTCATAGGCGGCACGAGCTGGCTTCCACGGCGAGTGGCCTTCGACCGAGAGTAGATCGGTGACGAGGGACGAGATACCCGCAGTCTCTAGCAGGCGTTTGGCGGTAGTCGTCGGCCCGTTCGATAGCGTGAACAACCGGTGTCCTGCGTTATGAAGGTTGCGAATGCCTTCGGCAACATCGGCATGCAGTTGAACATGTGAGAAGGCATGCAGCACTGCATCCACTGAATCTTTGAGCGATCCGTTGAGGTGAAGCCCCCGCAGGGTGTCTCTCGCGCTGGTCGCAGCAATCTCGCCAAAGAGCGCAGTGCTTCCCGCTGTTGTCAGCGCGAAACCATCGCGGAGGATTGTGTTGAACCACGTTGCGGCCACCGGCCGTCCCGCGCCTATTTCTTCGAAAACATCGGCAACGGGTTCGAGATTCGACAGCGTCTCATTGACGTCAAAAAAGATCGTAAGTGCACGACCACTCATTTGTCACACCGGCTTTCGTTCGTAGCAGTGTCGCGCCTAAGAGGAGTGGCCCGGCACCGTGTATAGCTACGGTACGCGCAGTATCGACCGCATCCGCGAGATCCAGAACACGAGCGAGCCGAAGGCGAGCATCACGACGATGATGAGGCCAACGTAGAAGAAGACGCTGGCGTAGCCGGTGTCGGGGTGCAGGAACGGGTAGGGCACCCATCCGTCGGTCGCACCGCGTACGAGCACGACGACAACCCAGACGATGGGATAGATGAGCACGATCCACAGGCGGTTGAAGCCGATGCGGGCACGGTCGGAGAACAGAATCCAGTCAGCTAGTGCGTAGATCGGCGTGATGATGTGCAGGGCAGTGTTCGCCCAAGCGACAGGCACGCCGCCGGCCGCACCGAGCGGCGCGAGCAAGGTCGCGTATACGACGCCAACGATGATGATGTAGGTCGTGACCGAGCCGCGTGCGATATTCAGCCGCAACGACTATAGCGACGGACGTTCGCCGGGCGTGACAGCTACTCAAGAAATGCTCATCAGAGGGGGAGTGCTATTGGGCGGTGTCAGGCGTATGGTCAAGCCACGCTCGACATCCACAATAGAAAGCTGGTTCGTCATGGCAGGTAAATCTCCGCGAAGCGGAAGCGTAAAAAAGGAAGCCAAGCTGTCGCTCAAAGACAAGCGGGCACAGAAGCGCGCAAAGCTCGACGATACGGGCTACATTAAGCCCCGCAAAGGGCACTAGCGGCCACTAGGGCGAACGGTTAGTTGCGCACCTTGCTGCGACCGAAAATCAGCCACAGGATCGAACCCAAGATCGACAAGAAGAACGCCACCAAGATCCACACGAACTTGCCGAGAACGCCGTGGTTGGTGCTTTTGGCGATGGATACGACCGTGATGATGAAGATGATCAGGCTAACAAAGCCAAAACTGAAAGTAATAGGTTCCATGGTCTAAAGCTAATGGGCGTGGCACTATCAACTTATGAGTTTGCTGGATGCCGCGTGGCAATCCCTCGGGGAAGATGCCGCAGCCCTCGCCCTAGTGCGCGACCACGGCACTGCTGTGCCTCTCGCCGGGGCACTCCCGTCGGGTCGTTTCGTTCACGATGCCATTGCTGCAGCCTCGTTCTCCGCCTCATTGCTTGGGGCACGCCGGGTCGGATGCGCGGTGCCCTCTGTCGAACTCGACTCAGCCAAAGTCGCCACCGCGGTCTCAAGCGACAAATACTTTCGGCAAGACGGCGAACCCGTCTCAGCGTGGGCAGAGCTCTCCGGCTTCTGGCCGTGCAGCGACGGCTGGGTTCGCACCCACGCCAACTACCCGCATCATCGGGATGCGCTGCTGAGTGCACTCGGTCTCGCTAATGACACCGGTGCCGACGAGTTCATGCTCGCCCTGCACCCGATGATTGCCGCCGATGTGGAAAGCAAAGTTCTTGCCGCCGGGGGAGTCGCGACAGTGGTGCGCACGCCCGAAGAGTGGGCCGAGCATCCGCAAGCCCAACAGCTTGCAAACCTGGCGGTTGTCGAACTGACCACGCTCAACGACACAGCGCCAGCCCAGCTCAGCGAAACGACCGTTGACGCACCGCTCGCTGGGCTCCGCGTGCTTGACCTCACCCGCGTGATCGCCGGGCCCGTTGCTGGGCGCACCCTCGCGCTCTGGGGAGCCGACGTTCTGCGCATCGACAGCCCACGGCATCCAGAGATCGGGTGGCAACATCTCGACACTGGAGCCGGCAAACGCTCTGCGCTGCTCGACCTCGACGACACCGCCGACCGAGCAACCTTCGAGAAACTACTCGAGACTGCGGATGTTGTACTCACCGCCTACCGCCACGGTTCTTTAGATAAGTTCGGTCTTTCACCCGCGGCTCTCGCCGAGCGACGCCCAGGCGTGATCGTGGGCCGCCTTAGCGCGTGGGGAACAGCCGGACCGTTGGCTGAACGCCGTGGCTTCGACAGCATCGTGCAGGCCGCAACCGGCATCGCGATGGCCGAGGGTGACGGATCGGGTACCCCGGGTGCTCTGCCAGCTCAAGCACTCGACCATGCGGCCGGGTATTTGCTCGCTGCCGGAGTCACGACGGCAGTGCGTCGCCGCATTGATGTCGGGCATTCGTGGCTCGTGGAGGTCTCACTCGCGCGTCTGGCAACTGAGCTGTTGCAGCAGCGTCGACCACGGCATGCGCCGGCGGCATCTGGTGGTTTTGTGCCGACGGTCACTACTCGTGACAGGGTGACAAGCGCCGTGGCGGCTCCTCACTACGCTGGTGGCCCGAGCAATTTTCCGACCCCAGCTGTTGAGTGGGGTTCTAGCGAAGCAAAATGGCTAACCTGAAATAATCCCGTGTCGGCGGTGGTTGGCATCATGGACTTCAACAAGGATGGACTTATGACTGACACTGCTGCTCCTGCTCTCTCGCCCGAAGCTAAGCTCGCGAAATTTCGCGAACGCCGCGACCAGGCGGTCGTGCAGCAAAACGGTAACCTCGCGCTAACCAACACTCAGTGGGTTGACGCCGAGCAGACCATTTGGGGTGTGCCAGGCACGTGGGCTCCGCACGAGGATGGGCTCACCGTCACGGCCACGGCGGAAGACAACATTGTGGTTGATGGCGTGCTCGTCGAAGGCTCAGCCGTAGTGCGCAGCAAAAGCAGCGAAAATCCCAGCGCGATCGTCTTCGGCGAGACGGTGACCGGGTTCGTAATCAAGGCCCCCGAGGGCAACCACGCCCTGCGCGTCTGGGACACTAACTCCCCGGCCATCCAAGAGTTCGGCACGATCGATGCGTACTCCTACAACCCCGACTGGGTCATCACGGCAGCCTTCACGCCCAACCCGGAAGGCACCACGCTTGGCTTCGAACACCTCAAAGACAACGGCCAAGAGCGTGAGCAGCCGATCCCCGGCAACATCTCATTCACTCGGGACGGCGTTGACTACAGCCTCGCCGCCTTCAAGTCGGGCCGCGCGCTTCAGCTCGTTTTCGCTGATGCAACGAGCGGCGTCGACACCTACAGCGTTGGCCGTTTCCTCTTTGTGGCGCCTAACCCCGATGGCAGCATCGTTCTCGACTTCAACCTCGCGATTTTGCCGCCCTGCGGCTTCAGCTACAACTTCAACTGCCCAATGCCTCCGAAGCAGAACCGTTTCTCCGTAGCGATCGAGGCCGGCGAAAAGAACGTACTCAAGAAAGACGGATCGCTGCTTCACGACTAGCTACGGTTGCGTGTTAACTGTTCGGCGAATGCGTTTCCAAGAACTCAAACACTTCGGTCGAGTCGACACCCGGATACATTCCGGTGGGCATCGCCGCAAGTAACGAACTATTGAGGCGCGCACTCGGGATTGAATGCTTCGCCCAGCGCTCCGAAAGATTTTCGGGGGCGCTGCGGCAGCATTCGTCATCGGGGCAGGTCGATGTTGCCCGGTTGGTGGTGTCGCGCCCGCGGAACCACTTTGCCGACGCAAACGGGGTGCCCAGACTGACGGAGAAATCGCCGCGATGATTTGACTGGATGCGCGACGTGCACCAGTAAGTGCCGCCCGGTTTATCGGTGTACTGGTGGTACGGGCTAAAACGGTCCTCCACGTCGAACACTTTGCGCGCGCTCCAGTTGCGGCACACAGTTTGTCCCTCGATGGAGCCGAGCGCATCCGTGGGGAACGCCGCGTTGTCGTTCTCGTAGGCCTTCGAGATTGTTCCGCCTTCGTGCACTTTGAGAAAGTGCACCGGCACACCCAGATGTTCGGTGGCGAGATTCGTGAAGCGGTGGGCCGCTGTTTCATACGGCACAGCAAACGCATCTCGCAGATCTTCAACAGAGAGCTCGCGCTGCGCTTTGGCGGCAGTCAAGAATTCCACAGCGGTCTTCTCCGGAACCATCAGGGCGGCAGCCAAATAGTTGGTCTCCACTCGCTGGTGCAAGAACTCGGCATAATTCGCAGGTTCCCGGATGCCCAATACATGTCCGGCGAGAGCCTGCAGCAACGTCGACCTCGGGTCGGTGCTCTCGGCCTGCGCCACCGGCAGGTAGATGCGGCCATTGCGCAGATCAGTGACGCTGCGAGTGGATCCGGGCAAGTCGGGCACGTAGTGCAGCGAAAACCCGAGGTGCGAAGCGAGGTCGGAGGCCACCCGCTGGGAGAGTGGACCACCGGCGTGGCCAACAGCATCCAATAGTTCACGGGCAGTGGTTTCGAGTTCGGGGAAATAGTTGTTTTGTTTGCGCATCATGCGGCGCAGCTCGGTGTTTGCCCGTCGAGCCTCTTCTGGGGTCGCAGCACGCTCTCGGTGCAGCCGTTGGAGTTCATCGTGCAGCCCGAGCACGGTTTCGATCGCTTCGTCACTCAGGGTCTTGCGCACGGGCAAGTCGGGCAAGGCGAGAGAGGAATAGAGGGGGCCGCGCTGGGCACGCTCGAGGGCAATCTCAAGGGCGGCTCGGCGCGAGGGCGGCTCGCTGTTGAGCAGGTCGTCGACGCTCACGTCAAAAATGCGGGCCAACTTCTGCAGTTCGCTGAGCTTCAGTTCGCGCTTTCCATTTTCGATAACTGAGACCTGGGAGGCGGCGCGACCCAGCGCAGCGCCAAGGTCATCGAGCGTGAGTCCGCGGTCGGTGCGCAGTTGCCGAACGCGGCGGCCAACGGTGAGGGAATCGAGCATGTCCTCATCGTCTGCCTGCGTGAGCGTGCGTAGGTTCATCTCAACGTCCTCCTTGACGACCTTCTGCGGAAAAACAGAAGAATTGAAAGAATTCTGCCCTAAAAGCCGGTGAAGAACCAGTGCAATGCGTCCAGAGTCGAAGAAACACAGTACCCACGCAATGACGAACAGACCGAGGAGCACACCATGACGAACAACCGCCCAGGCGACCAGATTCAGACCGCAGCCGAACTCGAAACCGAGTGGAAGACGGATGCCCGCTGGAACGGCATCGACCGCGACTTCAGCGCTGAAGACGTCATCGCCCTGCGCGGAAGTGTTCGTGAAGGTCGCACCCTCGCACGTCGGGGAGCAGAGAACCTGTGGAACCTCATCCAACGCGACGACACCGAATGGGTTGCCGCGCTCGGAGCACTCACCGGCAACCAGGCGGTGCAGCAAGTTCGTGCAGGGCTCGAGGCGATCTACTTGAGCGGATGGCAAGTTGCCGCCGACGCGAACCTCTCGGGCCAGACGTACCCTGACCAGAGTCTTTACCCCGCAAACAGTGTTCCTGCGGTCGTTCGCCGTATCAACAATGCGCTGATGCGCGCCGACCAGATTGAGACCGCCGAGTTCGGTGCCCCTGCTACCGACTGGATGGCACCCATCGTCGCGGATGCTGAGGCGGGCTTTGGTGGGCCGCTCAACTCCTACGAGCTCATGTCCTCGATGATCGAGGCCGGAGCTGCCGGCGTGCACTGGGAAGACCAGCTCGCCTCAGAAAAGAAGTGCGGCCACATGGGCGGCAAGGTTCTGATCCCCACGGCCCAGCACATCCGCACTCTCAACGCGGCCCGCCTTGCTGCCGATGTTGCTGGGGTCTCAAGCATTATCATCGCCCGCACCGATTCCCTCGCGGCCGACCTCATCACCAGCGATGTGGATGACCGTGACAAGCCATTCCTCACCGGAGAGCGAACGAGCGACGGTTTCTACCGCACCACCCCGGGCATCGAGACGGTGCTCAGTCGCGGCCACGCCTACGCTCCCTATGCAGATCTGCTGTGGGTAGAGAGTGCCAAGCCCGACCTTGAGCTGGCGCGAACGTTTGCGGAGAGCATCCACAAAGAGTTCCCTGGCAAGAAGCTTGCTTACAACTGCTCGCCATCGTTCAACTGGAAGCGTCACCTCGATGATGCTCAGATCGCAACATTTCAGCGCGAACTTGCTGCCATGGGCTATGCCTTCCAGTTCATCACGCTTGCCGGATTTCACGCTCTCAACCACTCGATGTACACCCTCGCCAAGGGTTACAGCGAGCGACACATGAGCGCCTATGTGGAACTGCAAGAGGCCGAATTTGCGTCAGAAGCCGACGGCTACACGGCAACGCGCCACCAGCGCGAAGTCGGCACGGGGTACTTCGATCGCATCGCGACCGCTCTCAACCCCACGAGCGAAACGCTCGCCCTGGTCGGAAGCACCGAAACCGCTCAGTTTCACTAAACCAGCCGAACCCATCCTCACGTCGCTTAACACACCAACAATTTTCTAAGGATATCTAATGACTACTCGCAGAATGGAACCGATCGCTGAATCGCAGGACCGATTTAGTGAGATCCTCACACCGGAAGCGCTGCACTTTCTTACTCGACTGCACGACCAGTTCGCTGGCCGTCGGCACGACCGCCTTGCAGCACGCATGGAGTCGCGCAAGCACATAACCA
This sequence comes from Rhodoglobus aureus, assembly GCF_039527955.1. Lineage (NCBI taxonomy): Bacteria > Bacillati > Actinomycetota > Actinomycetes > Micrococcales > Microbacteriaceae > Rhodoglobus > Rhodoglobus aureus. Next base: position 7,975 of record NZ_BAAAKW010000011.1, read on the forward strand.
ATGGCCGCAACCTGCGCTTTTTGCCCGAGACGGCAGCCATTCGTGAAGACCCCAGTTGGCGTGTTGCCGGTGCGGGCCCCGGCTTGCATGATCGTCGCGTTGAGATCACGGGCCCAACGGACCGCAAGATGACGATCAACGCCATGAACTCGGGTGCCAAGGTGTGGCTCGCAGATCAAGAAGACGCTACTAGCCCGACTTGGCAGAACGTGATCGGCGGGCAAGTGAACCTTCACGACGCAATCCGTCGCCAAATCGATTTCACAACTCCCGAGGGCAAGACTTACGCACTGGGCGAAGAGACGCCGACGATCGTCATGCGTCCTCGCGGCTGGCACCTAGTAGAAAAGCACTTGCGGTACACCGACCGTGCTGGGCTGCGCACACCGGCTTCCGGTTCGCTCGTTGATTTCGGGCTCTACATATTCCATAACGCGCACGAACTGATCGAGCGCGGCAGTGGGCCGTACTTCTACATCGCCAAAATTGAGAATCATCTCGAAGCGCGCCTGTGGGATGACGTGTTCACGTTCGCAGAGAACGCCCTCAACATTCAGCACGGTACGATCCGCGCGACAGTGCTGATCGAGACAATTCCTGCTGCGTTCGAGATGGATGAGATCTTGTACGAGCTGCGGGAACACTGCGCTGGGCTCAATGCCGGCCGCTGGGATTACATCTTCTCGATCATTAAGAACTTCCGCGGTCGTGGAGCGAATTTTGTTCTTCCTGATCGTGCCGCTATCACCATGACAGTGCCATTCATGCGGGCATACACCGAACTGCTGGTGTCGACCTGCCACAAGCGGGGAGCGCATGCTATCGGCGGCATGAGTGCCTTCATTCCGAACCGTCGCGACCCCGAAGTGACCGCTCGAGCATTGGATGCGGTGACCCGAGACAAGCGCCGCGAGGCCACTGACGGCTTCGATGGCACCTGGGTCGCGCATCCGGATCTCATCTCGACCGCTCGTGCAGAGTTCGACACAGTGTTGGGGGATCGCCCTAACCAGATCGACCGTTTGCGTGATGACGTGCATGTGACAGCCGAGGACCTACTCGACCTGCGCATTGACGGATCGGTGACGGATGCCGGAGTGCGCTCCAACGTTTCCATCGCGGTGCGCTACATCGAGAGCTGGTTGCGCGGAGTTGGCGCCGCCGCGATCGACAACCTCATGGAAGATGCGGCAACAGCCGAGATCAGCCGCAGCCAACTGTGGCAGTGGATGCACCAGCGCGTTGTTACTGCTGAGGGAACGGCGATTACGCACAGTCGTATCGAGACTGAGTTGAAGGAAACGCTCGCCGAAATCGAGCGCACCCCCGGCGACCGGTTCGACGACGCGGCCGCAGTCTTTCGTGAAGTAACGCTCGAGGAGGAGTTCCCCACGTTCCTCACCCTGAGCGCGTACAGCAGCTACCTCGTTGAGCAACAACGGGAGAACGCAGCCTGACGACACTGCGGGCTAGCCACGCTCGATACAGGCGCTCGATCAGCGTCGATCGAGCGCCCCAAGGCTAGCCCGCAGCTTCGCGCCACGAACCGAGGCAGTAGGCCACGAACCGACCTAGCACGCTAGCGTCGGCGGGTCAGGGCAGACTAGTGATGTGTTCATAGTCCTCTCCCGCGTTGGCGCCCAGGTGACAGCAACTCTGGTGGACCCCGAGGGCGTTCACCTTGAGCAGCATCCTGTGGATGATCTGCCGCAGTTTGTTGCTGAGCACGAGCCCCAGCATCCGCGTTGGGTATGGCACGACACCGCCGATTGGTATCCCGAGCTGCTGCGATCACGAGTTCGGGTTCAACGCTGTTTCGACCTGCGGTTGTGCCACACGATTCTGCGAAATTCGGCCCTGAGCTCATTTTCTGAGTTGGCCCAAGCTCAGCCTGGTCCCTGGGATGCACTCGGCGCAGCAGTTCTCACTCCGATCGAGGGCCGCTCTGGTCCCGCTCACTCCACGCTGTTCGACTTTGAACAGCCCCTCGTCAGCGAAACCACAGATCCCCTGGATGCTCTCAACGAATTTGAGCGTCAACGCGTCTCACTCGCGGGCTCCGTGGATCCGGCACGACTCTCGCGCTTGCTCGCTGCTGAATCAGTCGGCGCCCTCATCGCCGCCGAAATGCGCTTTGCCGGCTTACCGTGGAGTGTTTCCGCACACGACCAGATCCTCACTGAGATGCTGGGGCCGCGGCCTACCGTTGAGGGCGATCGTCCGAGTAAACTCCAGTTCCTCGCTGAGAAAATCCGCTCTCTGCTCGACGCGCCCCAACTCAATCCCGATTCGCCAAACGATCTGCTCCGTGCCCTCACCGTGGCCGGAGTTCAGACCACCTCAACGCGCGCTTGGGAGCTGAAGCAACTGAAGCATCCGGCAATTGAGCCACTGCTCGAATACAAGAAGATGTCGCGGCTGCTCGCGGCGAACGGCTGGAACTGGCTCGACTCGTGGGTGCGTGATGGGCGCTTTCGCCCCGACTACGTGCCCGGAGGTGTCGTGACGGGCCGATGGGCCACCAGCGGGGGAGGTGCTCTCCAATTGCCTCATCTGATTCGCGGTGCGGTGATTCCTGACGCCGGCTGGAAGCTTGTTGTCGCCGATGCCTCGCAGCTTGAGCCGCGCATTCTTGCCGCCATGTCAGCGGATCGCGGAATGGTCGAAGCAGGAGCATCCGGCGACCTCTACGAGGGAATCGTTGCCAGTGGCGCGGTGGAGACGCGTGCTCAGGCCAAGCTCGCGATGCTCGGCGCAATGTACGGGGCAACAACAGGTGAAAGTGGCCGGCTCATGCCGAAGCTTGCCCGTGCCTACCCTCGCGCGATTCAGATGGTGGAGGATGCTGCGCGAGCAGGTGAGCGCGGAGAAGTCGTCTCCACCCAGCTTGGTCGAGGCTCACCGCGTGGTGCAGACACCGGCACCTATGACGATTCGCTGACTCCGGCCCAGCGCTCAGCGGAACGAGAGCGTGGCCGTTCGTGGGGTCGGTTCACCCGCAACTTCATCGTTCAGGGCACCGCAGCAGAGTGGGCGTTGTGTTGGATGGCGAGCATTCGAGTTCGGCTTGATGCGCTTGCCGCTGGCACGTGGCTCACCGAATCACCGCACCTCGTCTTTTTCCTGCACGACGAAGTAGTCATTCACTCTCCTGCGGAGTCGGCGGAGGCCGTTGCTGTGCTCGTTGCGGATGCGGCGCACGAGGCAGGCCGATTATTGTTCGGCGGACTGCCAGTGACGTTTCCACTCACTGTTGCAATCGTCGACCGCTACGACGCCGCAAAGTAGATTCGGCTGTCATTACCGAGCCTCACGATTGAACTCCAGCCCGGAGCCCCAGCCGTCAACTTCAGCTTTGAATCCTGCCGGTGTTCCCTAACATCCACTTAGACGATGCGCGTCGCCTGCAGTGTGAACGTGAGCGGAACCAGCTCTGCAGCGTCCGTCAGCTGATATTCGCCGTCGTCCCCTCGAGTCATGTGTCCGGGTAGCGCGTCCCAGGGCACACTTCGATGTTCCACAAAGCCGTCGATTCGCATCCCGTGATTGAGCAACGCGGTGATTGTCTCGCCGATTCCGTGATTGAACTCATGAATAACGTTCGCGACGAAAACGTGATCGGTCTCGACATAGGTTTCGGGTTGATCCCAGACGAGGGCATCAGGTTGTTCAAAGTAGGGGTACCGCACGACAATCTCTTCGCGGTTTGCGTCATCGAGCCCGCGAAGCATGGGGTGTCCTTCCCTGATGAACAGTCTTCCCCCGACGCGAAGCAGCGTGGCAACAGTTTGGGCCCACCGGTCGATGCTCGGCAACCAGCAAATTGCACCGATTCCGGTATAAACAAGGTCAAACTCTTCGCCGGCGAGCAAGGAGGGCGCGTCGTACACTTCGCCGTGTACGAACCGGGCGGATGCGCCGCTGCGCTCAGCGAGAGATCGCGCTTCGGCGAGGGCTGCGGGAGCGAAGTCGAGCCCCGTCATGGAGGCACCGAGGCGCTCGAGCGATATAGTGTCGGTGCCGATGTGGCACTGCAAATGGATACCGCGCATCCCCGAAATATCCCCGAGCAGCGGAACATCAAATCGCACGACGTCGCTGAGAAAGCTTGCATCGCCGACAAACTTGTCGACCGCGTAGTCGGGGGACTTGGCGTGAACGCTCGCACGCTCATCCCAATTGGCAAGGTTTACGGTGACGTACTCGGGAACTTCGGTCATGGGAGTTGCGCTGCTTCGCTGTGAGAATCGGCGGCCGGTCGTCCCCGTCTGGGCTGCGTTGTGTTCAGCGGGAATGCGGATGCTCTGCCCTCTACATTTGCCCGCTGCAGAGACTTCTCGACGAGATCGAGCCAGTGCAGTTCAGCCTCTGCGTGCGCCTGCATTGAATCAGCGACCAGCTCTTGCGCGAAGTCTCCGGCATCTATTACGTCCACGCGTGAAGTGGCACGCAGTGTGAGGGCGTCGAGGGCGCCACGTGTTGCTTGCCGTTGTTGTTCGATGACATCGTTTGCATCCACGCCGGGAAGGGTTACTGCCAGAGCGACTTTCAACGCCAGTTCATCGCGGCCAACCGAATAGCGCTCCACGGGAGAAAAGAGCCACTGATCTGACTCGCGCTGGCCGGCAGCCGTCACGGTGTAATAGGTGTGCTGAGTCGAGGGGGAATCTAGATCAGCATTACCGTCGCCGGTACCCACAGCCTTATCGACGAGTCTGTCTCGCACGAGTCGATCGAGGGTGTTGTAGACCTGCCCGACGTTCAGCGGCCAGGTCGAGCCTGTGCGGCGATCGAATTCTGCACGAAGCTGATAGCCATAACACGGCCCTTGCGCCAGAATCGCAAGCAAACTGTGGCGGATAGACATGTAATACCTTCCGGGTAAGTCAATGCTGAGTATGCACCAACTGACCCTAATGAGCTAGTGGATGCTCGCAGACTCGGTCGCAGCGTGTCGAATTCTCGCGCACTAGTGGTCGAGCTCGGGTCGCCAATGTGCGCTTTAGCGCTGAGAGACAAAATGACAAAGTATCCGACGCTTCCGTTGCGAAATGTCTGTCGGTCTCTCGCAGTGTCTGGATGATCTGGACTGATTCCCACCGATTTCGTTCAACCCGACTTCGGACTGCATACTCGGGTGCGTGAGTGACACTTTCGCGCCGCAGTCGGCGGCACAACCAGTTCCTGAGTCGATCAACGATCGCGAATTCATTCTGACCTACTCGTCAGGCAGCCAAGTTTCAGCGACATCGCCTACTCGTTTTCGCTATCACCAGCAGGGGCAAATGATCTGGGGCGAGTACTTCGGCGGCACTGTTTCCGTTGGGCGTTTCGTTGGCCGCCGTGACGCTGACGTGCTCTCGATCCGATTCGCTCATCGGCCTGTTTCTGGTGCTGAGGTTGTGCTCGGCACGGCCCACAGCACGATTCGTTGGAGTGACACGGGCGAGCTTGAGCTCTACGAGACCTTTGAGAAGGATGGCGAACCGCACGTCAGCATCTGCACCGAAGCGGAGCGACATGCAGCCTGGCCTGAGCTCGACCCCAGTTCCCGCAGCACGCCTCAGCTCGACGGTACGACATTCGTTCTCGAAGAGTCCTCCGCAAGCACAGTGAGTGCTGAGCCGACGCGATTCGAGTTCGATGAGAACTCTGGCGTCGTGTGGGGGTTCTATTTTGGTGACACCGTCACCTCAGGACACTGCGTTGGTCGACTCCGTGACGGTGTGCTCGATGAGTACTTCGTGCACCACGTAATCGCGAGTGACGCGACTTTGTTGGGGGATAGCAGCACAACGCTCGGTCGCCGAGCTGACGGCCGACTCGAACTCGTCGAGGCGTTTGTCTTGGATGGCGTTCCCGGCAAGAGCGTGTGCGTGCAGGTCGTCTAAGGGATCCGCAGCATTCGCAGCTGCGGCATCCGCAGCTTGGGCGTCAGGCAACACCGACGCACGTCAGCCTCGCGGCATTAGCCGTTGAGTCCAGCACGATTGGGGTCAGCGCGAGTAAAGCGGGTTAGCCCGAGCTGAGCGGGTTCTTGCTCGCGTTCGGGCAGGTCGAGCGGCAGCAGGTAGGGCCGTTGGAACACTTCATCAAGCACCAGCACGGTCTCTAACGACTTCACCTCGGGCAGCACCGACAGCACGCCAACAATGAAGTCGTGGATCGCACCCACCTCGTGGCCTCTGATCAGCAACATCGCATCGTGTTCGCCCGTCGTAATGCGGCACGACTCGATCTCGGTCATGTTGGTGATGCGGTCGCGAAAACTTGCCCAGGTTTGCGGATGCACGGAGAGAAACACGAGAGCGCAGATGCCGAGCCCTGTTTTCGCTGGATCAACTTGGGCGCTAAATCCCGTAATGACACCGTCAGACATGAGCTGTTCGACCCTGGTGTAAACATTCGCGCGGGAGACGTTTACCTTCTCCGCAAGCGCTGACATCGATATTCGTCCGTTATAGCGGAGCTCACTCAATATCTTCAGGTTGATCTCATCCAATACGGGCTGTGATTGTCCAGCGGTGGAGGATGCGCTGGTTGCTTTGCTAGACATATTGTGCGAAGTCTCCCTCATCTTTGAACCAAGGTCTGAACTATGCTCCCTTTGATTGGACAGACTAACGCTAATTGTGCCAATCTCAAGAAAAGCCGTCCAGCGGCAGTTCCACAACCACAAGGAGTTCCTTTTGCGTAAACAGTTCCGCTATGTCGCGGCAGCATTCGGATTGACTGCGTCACTGGCACTCGCCGGTTGTGCCGCAGCAGCACCCGAAGTAAGCGACAGCATTGTCATCGACACCGCATTCACGCTTGAGACCGCCGACCCCGGTCGCAACTACGTCCCCACCGGCTACATGGTGTCGAAGGCTCTCTACGAGACGCTCCTCGACTTCGCTGGGTCAGATGAGTCGACTCCGGTTGCCGGACTCGCGACCTTCACTCAGAACGATGACGCAACAGTCTTCACATTCACTCTCAACGAGGGCCGCGTATTTTCCGACGGATCAGCGGTCACCGCTGACGACGTCGTGTTCTCGCTCAACCGCGTCGCCGGTATGACCGAGAGCAAAGCGAACTTCCTGATGAACGGCATCACCGTCACCAAGGTCGACGACATGACGGTCGAACTGAGCACAGAGACTCCCTCGCTCAAGCTTCCCGCCCTCATGACGAACCCGTCGCTCGCCATCCTGAACTCGAAGCTGGTTGTCGAAAACGGTGGAACAACCGACGACTCCGACGCTGCAGAAGAGTTCTTGAACTCCAACTCGGCAGGATCGGGCCCGTACGTGCTCGATCGGGTCAGCTTCGAGTCGCAGGTAGTACTCACCGAGAACGAAAACTACAACGGTGACGAAGAAATCGACTTCACCCGCGTCGTCATCCGCAACGTTTCTGAAGCAGCAACTCAGAAGATCAACCTCGAGGGCAACGACTCGCAAATCGCCGTCGACCTCAGCGGAGACCAGGTCGCAGGCCTCAGCGATGGCATCAACGTGTTCTCGACCCCATCAGCACAGACGATCTTCCTGCTGATCAACCAGGACTCCGAAGTGGGCGGCGTCACTGCGAACGCCGACTTCGCCAATGCTGTTCGCTACGCGCTCGACTACCCAGGACTTCTCGAACTGGCCGGTGCCGGCTCCGCGCAGGCAACCGGAGTCATCCCGCCCTCCTTCCTCGGAGCGCTTGCCGACGGTGTCGAGCAGGACCTCGACGTATCAGCAGCATCGCTTGCGGCATCCGGCTACGACGGTGAGAGCATCACCCTTGAGTACCCGAACGACTACCCGGTTGGTGGCGTGAGCTTCACCCCGCTCGCCGAGCGCATCCAGTCGCAGCTCGCTGACGCGGGAATCACCATCGAGCTCGCTCCGGCGCCGTTCACCACCCAGATCGACAGCTACGTAACCGGCGCTGAAGCATTCAGCATCTGGTTCTGGGGCCCCGACTACGCCGACTCCGCAAACTTCCTTCCCTTCGTGGCAGGACAGAAGGTTGGACTGCGCGCAGGCTGGACTGCAGAGCAGGATTCGGATGTAGTGAACCTCGCTGCGGCAGCAGAGAACGCAACGAACTTTGAGGAGCGCGAGACCGCGTTCAGCAACTTCGCTGAAGCCATGCAGCAGCGTGGACCGTTCGTCCCGCTGATCGTGCCCGGCTCGAACATTGCTACCGCTGAGTACATCTCCGGAGTTGCTTACAACTCCACCTGGACGATGGACATCGCCGAGCTGCAAGCTAAGTAGAAGGAATCACTAGCGTGGGAAAACCAGCCCGCGCGACTCGCAAGTACCCGCCCAGATCACCTCTGGTCGGGTACTTGCTTCGTCGCCTCGGAACCTCAGTGTTGCTCCTCTTTGGAGTCACCGTTGTAACGTTTGCTCTCGCGAACCTTGTGCCAGGTGACCCGATTGCGGCGGCGCTCGGTGAAGGGGCGGCGAGCAACCCTGCGACAGTTGAGGCCTACATCCAGGAACGCGGCCTCGACCAGCCGCTCCCGGTTCAGTACGCCAACTACATCGGTGGTTTGTTCCAGGGCGACATGGGCATTTCGTTGCGCACCGCTCAGCCCGTTGCATCCGACCTCGCTAAAGCAGTGCCCGCAACAGTAGAAATCGCTTTGCTGGCAATAGTGGTCAGCTTGGGTGTCGGCGTTGCGCTTGGCTCACTCGCGGCCTACCGGCGCGGCAAGATCAGCGACCAGCTCGTCCGAGTGCTCTCGCTGATCGGCCTCAGCATCCCGACTTTCTGGATGGCGCTCGTCAGCTTCAACTTCTTCTTCCTGCAACTGCGCATCGCCCCCGGTGCGGGGCGGCTCTCGCCGATTCTGCCGCCGCCACCCCCGGTGACCGGGTTCTTTACGGTTGATTCCCTGCTGGCGGGTCAGTGGGTGACCTTCACCGACGCGCTGGCTCACCTCATGCTTCCCGTGTTCGTGCTCTCGCTCTTCACCATTGGGCTGCTGACCAGATTCGTGCGCACTTCAGTTCTTGAAGTGTTGGATGCCGACTACGTTCGAGCAGGACGGGCCAAGGGACTCAGCGGGCCGCGGTTGTTCTTCGGTTATGTCTTGCGGGGTGCATCGCTACCCATCCTCACGATCGTCGGCCTCGCATTCGGAGTGCTGCTGTCGGGCACGGTGCTCGTCGAAGCAGTGTTCGCGTGGCCCGGTTTGGGCAGCTACGCCTACAACTCGGCAACGAGCCTCGACCTTCCCGGCGTCATGGGCGTCGGTCTTGTCGTCGGCGTCGTGTACTTGACCATCAATTTCGCCGTCGATCTTCTCTACGGTGTACTCGACCCGAGGGTGAGACTCGCATGAGAAAACGTTGGCTAAGAATTCCCGCAGCCTGGATAACACCGCTTGGCGTCATCGGCGCGATTATCGCCGTTGCCTGGGTCGGTATCGCCTTTACCGCTCGACTGTGGATTCCTGTAGATCCGTTGTCGCAGGACTTGCCCCGCCTTCAGGCTCCGGGCATCGACACACTGATGGGCACGGATGCTCTCGGCCGTGACGTCTTCTCGCGGCTTATGGCGGGCGCTGGCGTCACCATCCCGCTAGCGCTCACGCTTGTGCTCATGTCGCTTGTTGTGGGCACCCTGATCGGCGCAATTGCCGGATACTTCGGCAAGTGGGTCGACGAACTCTTGATGCGTTTGACCGACTTGGTCATGGCTTTCCCCACCGTCATTCTCGCGATGGTGGTCGCTGCGGCTCTTGGCCCGTCGCTCTTCAACGCGGTGATTGCGGCCTTCGTTGTTTCGTGGCCGCAGTACGCCAGAATGACGCGAAGTATTGTGCTGGGCCTTCGCACCCAAAACTACGTAATGGCCGGTCGCCTCATGGGCTTCTCACCATTCAAGACGCTGCGCGTTGATATCGCACCGAACGTTGTTGGCCCGATCCTGGTGTTGGCGAGCCTCGATGTTGGTACGGCGATTCTGTTGCTGACGGGACTCTCCTTCCTCGGGCTTGGTGCGCAACCACCGACGCCAGAGTGGGGCTCAATGATCTCTGCAGCCATACAGAACTTCGATAGCTGGTGGATCGGGTTGTTCCCCGGTTTGGCCATCCTCACTGTCGTGATGGCCTTCAACTTCGTCGGTGATTCGCTGCGCGACATCTTCGATCCCACCTCACAGGTGTCACGAGCGGCGGCACGGTCATGAGCGACATAACGACACCAGGTTCTGCGGATGCCGCGAGCACTACCGTCAGCCCAGCGCTGACGATTGACGCGCTCACCATCGGAATCGGCTCGCGAAAAGACGTCAAAGCCCTTGTCAAGGGCATCAGCCTCTCGCTCACCCCCGGACGCGTTCAGGGGCTTGCGGGGGAGTCGGGGTCGGGAAAGACTGTGACGTCGTTGGCAATCTTGGGTCTCCTGCCAAGCAACGCGATTGTTGGCGGGTCGATTCGACTGGGGGATACCGAACTTGTTGGCCTGCCACGGCGCCAGCTGAACGACATTCGTGGTCGTCGTATCGCCATGATCTTTCAGGATCCGTCGTCGAGTTTGCACCCGCAGTTGATGGTCGGAACGCAGCTGACCGATCACGTCAAGCGTCACATGAAACTCTCCGCGAAGCAGGCGCGAGCGCATGCGATCGAACTTCTTGACCGGGTGCGTGTTCCGAATCCGGCGGAAGCACTTTCGCGGTATCCGCATCAATTCTCGGGCGGTCAGCGACAACGGATTGCTATCGCAATCGCGCTAGCGTGCGATCCCGACGTGCTGCTTGCCGACGAGCCAACGACTGCCCTGGATGTGACGGTTCAGGCCGGCATCCTTCACTTACTTCGTGACCTGGCTGATGAACGCCAGCTCGCGCTGTTGCTTGTCACTCACGACCTCGGTGTCATGAGCGCTATCGCAGACGATATTGCGGTTATGCGCCACGGCGAAGTTGTTGAATCGAATGTGCGCCAAGAGATCTTTGACAATCCGCAGCACGAATACACTCGGGAGTTGCTCGCGTCTCTGCCCGGCGCAGCGGGCTTTCAGGAGGCAACGAAATGAGCGAACTGCTCGAGGTCTCTGACCTCGTTATTGAGTACCACGGCGCAAGCGTCGTGCGAGCCGTCGACAAGTTTTCGATGACCATCGCCCCTGGTGAGGTTCTCGCGCTCGTCGGAGAGAGCGGTTGTGGCAAGTCGAGTTTGGCCCGTGCCGTTGTCGGTATGGAGAAGCCGCGATCGGGAAGCGTCGACTACCGCGGCTTGAGTGTTCCCTTCCTTGGTGTGCGGCGCCGTAGATCGAACTTCACCTCGATTCAAATGGTGTTTCAAGACCCGAACTCTTCGCTCAATCCCCGAGTTCGAGTCGGCCAACAAATTTCTGAAGGTATTCGCGCCGCGATAGAACGTGGCGACGAAGGATCCAGCCCCGAAGAGTGGCTTGAGCGAGTAGGGCTACCCATTGGCATGGTTTCTCGTTACGCCCACGAGTTGTCTGGGGGGCAGCGTCAGCGTGTAGCTATCGCCCGTGCGCTTGCGGCACGCCCCGATCTCTTGGTGGCCGATGAGCCGATTTCTGCTCTGGATGCTTCGAGCCAGGCGTCTGTTGCCAACATGATGCGCCGGCTCGCGCTCGATTCCGGGGCGGGGTTGCTCTTCATCTCGCACGACCTCGCGATCGTGCGTCTTATTGCCGACCGTACCGTGGTGATGTATCGCGGACGGATCGTGGAGTCGGGGGTATCCGACCTCATTTGGAACGACCCCGCGCATCCATACACTCGTGCGCTGATCTCTGCGATTCCCGAGCCGGACGGCAAAGGAATCCTTCCCGCAGCGCCCGCCGCCGACGCTCCAGAAGAGTGGCGCAGCAGCCTCCCAGAGGCTCTCAACCGCGTATAGAGCAACTGCAGTTTCACGAATCTCACTACGCGTCGCCGTGCGCTCGCATTCATTGCGACGTCACGCGCCAATCGCAAGGTCAGGGGTGTCCCTTATGCCGAACTCGTGGAGCAGCGCTGAGCGCGCGGCGTAAAAGCCGCACAGACCATGCACTGCCGTCCCTGGCGGAGTCGACGACGACGCGAGGTAGATTCCCTTCGTGGGAGTGCGCCAGGGATCAGTTGAGATCACTGGGCGCTTGAGCAGTTGCGCGATCGTCACAGCGCCCGCAGAGAAGTCGCCCCCAACGTAGTTGGGGTTGTATTGCTCAAGGTCCATCGCGGTCATGTGACGTGAATCGAGGACCAGGTCGCGGAAGCCCGGCGCGAACCGCTCGATCTGCGCAATGATCGCCTCGGTCATGTCGACGTTTGAGCCGTTAGGAACGTGCGCGTAGGCCCAGAGTACGTGCTGATCTTGGGGGGCCCGGCTCGGGTCGACGACTGTCGGTTGCGACACAAGCACGTAGGGGGACTCGGGGTGGATTCCCTTCGCAACCTGCGCTTCGGAATGGGCGATCTCTTCGCGCGACCCCCCGAGATGGATAGTGCCCGCACTGCGCACCTCTGGATTGGTCCACGGAACGGGTCCGGAGAGCGCGAAGTCGATCTTCGCGGCTGCGTTTCCGTAGTGAAAACGACGCAGCGCTTTGCGGTAGCGCGCCGGGAGGCGATCGCCGGCGATGCGCTCGAGGGCGCGGGCCGAGACATCCAGCAATACTGCTTTCGACGAGGGCAACTGGTCAAGCGAGTGTACCTCGGTGCTGGTGGTGATCTCGCCGCCGTGGGCGCGCAGGTCGTCTGCCATCGCTTCGATAATGCCTTGGCTGCCTCCTACCGGAATTGCCCAGCCGCGCGCGTGCGCCTGTGCCCCCAACAGGAGTCCTGCCCCGGCCGTCGAGAGGCTCGGCATCGGACCGATCGAATGTGCGTTGACGCCCGCGAGCATTGCGGGGGCGATACGTTCGCGAAAACGTATGTTCCAGGCTGGGGAGCCCTGTTCGAGAACACGCGCCCCGAACGCGGCTGCGGCGATCGGATCGCGCGGAAGTCGAAGTAGTTGGTTGCTTGTGAAGTCCGTAACGGCATCGATGCGGTCGACGAGTGGTTTCATGAGGCGACGCCAGGCCGCGCCATCGCGTCCAAGTGCTTCGGCCGTGAGGTCGAGATCGCGGTAAGCGATTCCCGCCTCGCCGTTGTCTAGCGGGTGCGCGTAGGAAATCTCCGGAATAATGAAGTCGAGTCTGTTGGTGAGCTGGAAAGCCTGGAAAAATGGCGACGCAAGTGCCATCGGATGAACAGCCGAGCAGATGTCATGCCGGAAGCCTGGAAGCGTGACCTCCCCAGTGCGAGCGCCACCTCCGATCGTGTCATTGCGTTCAACGACCTGCACGGATAACCCAGCCCGCGCCATCGTCACTCCCGCCGCGAGCGCGTTTGGTCCCGACCCGACAATGACAACATCCGTATCCGACAATTAAAGCCTTTCGGTTTCCCAGCCCTACGAGACTACTAGTGCGCGCGAGCTTGTGGCTGAGCAAGGACCGCGCCCAGATCCTGTACCCGTATCTCAACATCGTCGCGGAGGATCCGGAGCAACTCGCCGCGCTGACCGCAGTGCATGCTGTTCGACACGATCACACGAATGTAACTACATGCTTGTATTTTCGGGGTTTCTTCGGCGATAATGGCCCTAAAGCGGTTCTCCGCACAATTTAATAGCTTCAGTGTTGTCGCAGACACCGTTCGTGGGTCGATGGGGAAGTCGCACCCAAACGGAACGGAGATATCGTGACTGCACAAAACGCTCGCGGAGTGCTCTACGTGCACTCTGCTCCTCGCGCGCTTTGCCCACACATCGAGTGGGCAGCTGGTCGCGCTCTTGAACGTGCCGTTAATTTTGACTGGGACGATCAGCCGGTGCTCAAAGGTTCTCAGCGTGCTGAGTTCTATTGGGAGGGCCCTCAGGGCTCCGGCGCAAAACTTGCTTCCTCGCTTCGCGGCTGGGAACACCTTCGCTTTGAAGTCACCGAAGATCCGACCCCCGGTAGCGATGGAGGGCGTTGGATGCAGACGCCGGACCTCGGCATCTTCTTTGCTCAGACCGACACTGTCGGCAACATGGTCATCCCTGAAGATCGCGTTCGGTACGCCATGGAAGTAGCTGGTTCAGACGCTTTCGAACTTCATCGCGAACTTCGCTTGGCACTAGGCCAGGCGTGGGATGACGAACTTGAGTCATTCCGTCACGCAGGTCAAGACTCCGCTGTGGTCTGGCTTCACAAGGTGGGATGACAATGATTTCTGCGCAAATTCGAATCCCGGATCTCACTGTCAACACGCACGTTCCGCTTCTGGAATGGCAAGACTGCACCGATGTCGTTTTCGACTATGACGAATCTACTTTTGATGGCGAGTGCGCTGTGCACGATGGATGTCGTTCGATTCTCTAGTGTGCGTGGCTAGTGCGGCGCGCCCTGTTTGTTCGCTGGGAGCCAGACTTTCAGTTGGTATCCAGCGGAGCCTCGGCGTAACGTCAGGTTGTGGCCGGAAGCGTTCGGGTGCGGTCGCTACAGTCGACCGTTCCTTAGTTGTCAGACTTCGACCTTCTGGCTGAAACCATTTCAGGATCGGGAAGGAACATTATGTCAAGGTTTGACGGAAAAGTAGTTCTCATCAGCGGCGGCGCACGCGGCATGGGGGAGTCACACAGCCGAGCGATTGTTGCCGAGGGTGGCAAGGTCGTCATTTCTGACGTGTTAGATGCCGAAGGCCAGTCTCTCGCTGATGAACTCGGCGAGAATGCGATCTACACCCATCTCGATGTCACTAAGGAAGACGAATGGAACGCGGCCGTCAAACTGGCCGTCGACAGCTTCGGTGGGCTCCATGTTCTCATCAACAATGCCGGAATTGTTAACTTCGGCACGCTCGACTCGTACGCCGAAAAGGACTGGGCGTTAATCATCGGCATCAATCTCACCGGTGCATTCTTGGGTATCAAGGCTTCGGCACCGGAGCTCATTAAGAACAAGACTTCGTCGATCGTCAACATCTCATCGACCGCCGGAATGCAGGGTTACGCCGCACTTCACGGGTACACCGCCTCGAAGTTCGGACTGCGCGGGCTCACCAAGTCTGTTGCGATGGAATTGGGATCGCAGGGTGTTCGCGTGAACTCGGTTCACCCGGGTGGCATTCGCACACCCATGACTGACGGCCTCGACGTCGGAAACCCCGGAATTCCGATCAATCGCATCGGTGAGCCAGAAGAAGTCACCAACATGGTGCTCTTCCTCGCGAGCGAAGACGCCAGCTTCTCGACCGGCTCCGAGTTCATCATTGATGGCGGTACCCTTGCAGGCGAAGGCGCTGTCAACTAACACCAAAGCACTACGAAGTGTGTAACGACAACTAGCGCACTTAACACGATATCGCCCGCCAGATCAACGATCGTGGCGCCCGGGTTCTAGTTCGAAGTGCAACACGGTGTGGTTTCGTTCGATGATAGTTCTTGGAAGACTTCGGCGGGTGTTGCCCAGCCGAGGATTTTGCGTGGCCGG
>NZ_BAAAKW010000012.1:0-1444 GCF_039527955.1 Rhodoglobus aureus
TTCAGTGCGCCGCGACCCTGGATATAGATCGCCTGATAGATCGTCTCGGTACTCACCCGCATCCCTTGGTCGTCGGGAAAGTCTTTCACGAGCCGGTGGCTGATCTGCTCTGGTGACCACCGCTTCCGAAGCTTCAGCTGAACATAGACGCGCAAGCCACCAGGGGATTCGAGCTTGCGTTCGCGCTGCCTCGGTCGGCGTGATGCGGCAATGCGGTGCGCCGCATACGGAAGATACCCGATCGTCGTGGCGGTGTTCCGGCGCAGTTCCCTGCTGATNCGTGAATCTGCTCACGTTCAATGAGACTCAAGAAACGAACATCGACAATCATCTCAAGGCGTGCCAGATCGACCGGCACTCCTCTCGTGTAGCTGTTACGGGGCGTCTTCACATTCGCCAGTATCGCCGCCTGCCGGTAACGGACCACACGCCCATCGGGATACTTGCGACCACCCGTGAACTGTGTGATGCCCTTGTCCCAGTCTGCCGCCGAGCGTTTATCGATACCAACTTCCTTGGCAGCTTCGCCACGGCTGAGACCATCAGCACGCAACCGCTGGAACTGCGCTCGTTGAGCACGAGTGTCTTTCCCGGTGAAGATCCCCGCCTGATGCGCCCATTTGTAACAGGTGATCCTCACGAACCCGAGTTCCTTCGCGACCGCTGACACGTTTCCGCTGAGCTTCAGACGTCGGAAGAACTCAACCTTGTCTTCGGCCGTGTAGGACCTGCTCTTCGCCCGCGGGGTTGAGATGTTCGCCTCGCGACGCCAGCGATAGCACGAGTCAACACTGAGCCCAAGCTCGGCCGCGACAGCACGCACCGTGCCGCCACGATCCAGCCGACGGAAGAACTCCTCCCGCTCCTTCGCCTTGTACTGCACATTCTCTCTACCCCTCGATCGTCCGACCACAACACACGCCCTCACATTCAGGGTGTTGCAACGATCGCTGGAATCCAAGCCCGTTACCTTGTTTATATCCCCGGATGGTGTTTGTATCTGAGGACGTTGGCCCGTCGGGTCCGGCATGATTCTTGCCCCCAGTCGTTTCATGATCCGGGGGGTGCTGTCACCGGGCCGGATTGGTATCAGGTGATCGCTAATAGGGGCCGGACTGTTGTCCAGGCCATTCGTAACGTGGATGTGAGACTCGATACCGCGGCTGACCAACAAAACGGTTCAGAGACGGGAGTAATCATGATTGAGAACTACGACTCCGTGGACGTGTTCGTTGGCGTCGACGTTGGGAAAGGGGAACACCACGCGGTCGCCTACGATCGGGCCGGGAAAGTGCTCTTCGACAAGACCCTACCCAACGACGAAACGAAACTTCGAGAGCCCGGGTTCTAGTTCGAAGTGCAACACGGTGTGGTTTGGTTCGATGATAGTTCTTGGAAGACTTCGGCGGGTGTTGCCCAGCCGAGGATTTTGCGTGGCCGGTTG
>NZ_BAAAKW010000013.1:0-579 GCF_039527955.1 Rhodoglobus aureus
TCTCTCGTTTCAGTGCGCCGCGACCCTGGATATAGATCGCCTGATAGATCGTCTCGGTACTCACCCGCATCCCTTGGTCGTCGGGAAAGTCTTTCACGAGCCGGTAGCTGATCTGCTCTGGTGACCACCGCTTCCGAAGCTTCAGCTGAACATAGACGCGCAAGCCACCAGGAGATTCGAGCTTGCGTTCGCGCTGCCTCGGTCGGCGTGATGCGGCAATGCGGTGCGCCGCATACGGAAGATACCCGATCGTCGTGGCGGTGTTCCGGCGCAGTTCCCTGCTGATCGTCGACGGGCTCCGACCCAACGCTCGGCCGATCGCTCTGATCGATTCGCCGCGGCNTTCCTCTCGTGTAGCTATTACGGGGCGTCTTCACATTCGCCAGTATCGCCGCCTGCCGGTAACGGACCACACGCCCATCAGGATACTTACGACCACCCATGAACTGTGTGATGCCCTTGTCCCAGTCTGCTGCCGAGCGTTTATCGATACCAACTTCCTTGGCAGCTTCGCCACGGCTGAGACCATCAGCACGCAACCGCTGGAACTGCGCTCGTTGAGCACGAGTGTCTTTCCCG
>NZ_BAAAKW010000014.1:0-62179 GCF_039527955.1 Rhodoglobus aureus
CGGTGACATCGGTGAGTTTCAACTCGCCAAGAAGGTTGAGCAGGGCAGACTGGTCTAGAGCCATCGTGTTGTGTCCTTTGCGTGAGATCTTTAGTCGGTTCTCACTGACCATCGCACGATGGCTCTTCACGTCAACGAAGCAACGCTCACGAGCCCGAAATCACACCACTCCCAGGGACGTCACCCACTCCCGACGGGATGCCCATCGTCTGGGGACTAGCTAACCCGAAGATCGGGGAACGCGAAGCCGCCGAAGCGATGCTCCGCCACGACAAACATCTCATTCGCCCAGGGCAGGTCATCATCGGCGACAAGGGATTCGCCGGGCACAGATTCGAGGAGTTCATCACCGATGAACTACAAGCCCACCTGATCCGCCCAGACCGCAAAGACGAGAAGAAACGCTTCGGACAACTCGGCGGCATCCGCCAATGNAAGCGGAGCACTCGATCAGTGCGCTTAATTTACCGGCGCCGGGGAGTATGCAGCGAAGTGTTGGTACACGCTTAGGCAAGCGAGAGAAAGAGTTTCTCGATCTCTTCGGGCTGGGGCGATCCTTCGGCGTCAGGGTCGACTAGGCACTCTTTCATCGCTCCGGAGATGACGAGGAAACCGGCCCGGTCTAGTGCTTTGGATACAGCGGAGAGCTGATAAATAACATCCGCACAGCCTGCACCGCTTTCTACGCTGGCGACGAGCGCCCCCAGTTGCCCTTGTGCGCGGCGCAACCGGTTCACAATCTTTTTTTGCGCTTCGGAGTCGTTGGCCGGCAACGATAGTGAAACCTCGGAGGCCATTGTTGTCTCTTTTCTGTGGCGGGAGTTGACAGTCTGGATACCCCGTGGGGTATAGTCTTAAGCATACCCCCTAGGGTATTTATTCGTATAGTCAGTCGAACGAAAGCAGAGCTATGTGCAGAGCAGTCACGTGCCGCGTATGCGGTAAAACAACGTGGGCCGGATGCGGCGATCACATCCAGACCATCAAACGCAGCGTGCCAGCATCCAACTGGTGCAACGGCAAACACACTCAGTCCGAGACTGACGCAGCCAAATCCGCTCAGGGCGGCTTCTTTGCTCGCCTTTTCGGTCGTTAGGACATCACATGTGTGCACAAGTCACTTGCCAAGACTGCGGTAAGCCCACTTGGGCTGGCTGCGGAGAACATATCGAGGATTCCCTCGTAAACGTCGCCGAGCGCGACCGTTGCCACTGCTAATTCGCAACCGTAGTTAGCCCCCTCCCCCGAACAGACTTCACCCAAAGGAGTAATAATGCTTCTCGAACGCATCTATGACACCGACCTCGCTCAGGCAAGCTATTTCATTGGCTGTCAGGCCAAGGGCGAAGCGATCGTTGTTGACCCGCGTCGCGATCTCGAGCTGTACCTCGACATTGCCGCCAAGAATGGGATGACCATCACGGCCGTCGCCGAGACACACATTCATGCAGACTATCTTTCGGGCACGCGCGAGCTTGCTGCTCGCACGGGCGCGACGATTCTTGTGTCCGACGAAGGTGGCCCAGACTGGACCTACGGAAGCGCTTTCGATGGTGCAGTGCGGATGAAGGACAATCACACCATCACCCTCGGCAACATCACACTGCAGGCTGTACACACTCCAGGGCACACTCCCGAACACCTCTCCTTTCTGATCACAGACGGCGCACAGGCAGACGCCCCCGGCTTCATGCTCAGCGGAGACTTCGTCTTCGTTGGAGATCTCGGGCGACCCGACCTTCTTGACGAAGCAGCAGGAGGAGTCGATACGCGCTTCGCTGGAGCGAAGGACATCTTTGCGAGTCTGCGTGATCGGTTCCTCACCCTTCCCGACTACGTGCAGGTACTTCCAGCTCACGGAGCGGGAAGCGCCTGCGGAAAAGCCCTCGGCGCCATCCCGACAACCACGGTCGGCTACGAACGTGCGTTTGCGTGGTGGAGCCACTACGTCGCGAACAACGACGAGCAGGGCTTTGTCAACGAACTGCTCGACGGCCAACCCGATGCGCATGCCTACTTCGGGCGGATGAAAATCCAGAACCGACAAGGCCCGCCGGTCATGGGCACGGTAACTGCACTGCACGAGTACACGACCGCGGAAGTTGCTTCGGCCCTCGACGCTGACAGCGCCATCCTCATCGACACGCGCAACAACGCCGAAGTTCACCGCGGCACAGTGCCGCGTTCGCTCAACGTGCCCGGCCCCGACAAGGCAGCCAGCTACGGCGCGTGGGTCTACAACCCTGACGCTGAGACGCGGTCCGTCATCCTGTTGGCAACAGATCTGGAGCACGCTGAAGAGTTGCGCGACCACCTCGTCCGAGTCGGCATAGACACGGTGACAGGCTTCGTCCCCACTCTTGATGGCCTTGACCTCGTTGTGCCCGAGTTGGTATCCCCGGCAGAGCTAGACGATCTCGACCGTGTTTTGCTCCTAGACGTTCGGAACAAGACTGAGTTTACCGAAGGCCACATTCCTAGTGCTGAGCAGTTGAGCGGCGGTCGCGTCATGTGGTCGCTCGATCAACTACCCCACGAGGGGACAATCGTGACGTACTGCCAGAGCGGAGTGCGCAACAGCGTCGCCGCAAGCGCGCTCCGTCGAGCCGGTTACGACGTTGTCGAACTCGACGGCTCGTACCTCGGTTGGCTCGCAATGCCCGGTGCAGTACCCGCGGCGTAACGCGCACTTATGGACCCGAACCTAATTATCGCGCTGTTCCTGGCAGTACTCGTGGGAGTGTCCCTCGGGATGCTCGGCGGTGGCGGCTCAATCCTGACGGTGCCGATCCTGACGTACGTCGTGGGGATGGATCCGCAACAAGCAATTTCAGCGTCCCTCTTTGTCGTCGGAGTCACGAGTGCGGTGAGCGTCTTCCATCATGCTCGAGTAGGTCGAGTGCGGTGGAGAGCTGGTCTAATCTTCGGCGTAGCAGGAATGGCAGGAGCGTTCGCTGGCGGAATCGCTGGCGGATTTATTCCTGGCACCATCCTGATGGTCCTTTTCGCAGCAATGATGGTCGCCACCGCTACAGCGATGATCCGCGGCCGAAAGAAAGTACCAGCGGGCTCAGTCCACGAACCCACGGCGCTCCCCGTCGTTCGAATTATCCGTGACGGCTTCTTGGTAGGAATCGCCGCG
This sequence comes from Rhodoglobus aureus, assembly GCF_039527955.1. Taxonomy (NCBI): domain Bacteria; kingdom Bacillati; phylum Actinomycetota; class Actinomycetes; order Micrococcales; family Microbacteriaceae; genus Rhodoglobus; species Rhodoglobus aureus. Next base: position 3,143 of record NZ_BAAAKW010000014.1, read on the forward strand.
GGACTCGTCGGCGCAGGAGGCGGATTCCTGATCGTTCCTGCGCTGACACTTCTCGGTGGGTTGCCTGTTGCCGTTGCAGTGGGAACCTCTCTGCTCATCATCGCGATGCAATCGTCTGCAGGATTGGCCGCACACCTTTTCACTGTCGAGCTGCCCTGGCCAACCATTCTCGCCTTCACCGCCATCGCGGTCGCGGGTTCCTTCGTCGGCGCAGCGCTGGCTGGCCGTATTTCAGAAACTGCGCTGCGCCGCGGGTTCGGAATTTTCGTACTCGTCATTGGTGCTTTCGTACTTGTGCAAGAGGTTCCGCAGTTGATACCACTCCTGACTGGTGCGTGATCGGTAGTGATCGCTGGTCACCTACGCTCGCGCTGGGTGACCTGATTGTCAGAAAACAGCAAGCGAAGCGGGTCGGTGCCCTCGCCAAAACTCCACCACAGTACTGCCCCGGCGACACCTGCCGGGTTTCCGAATAACTTCACGTTCTACTAGGAGAAAAAATGTTCCGACGCTTTGCAGCCCTCGCAGGATCCCTCATCGTGCTGGCCTCGATCGCCGGATGCTCGGCTTCGGTCGAGCCCGTCGAGCTCAGCTCCGACACCATCATCATTGACGTTCGCACGCCAGGAGAGTTCACCGCCGGTCACCTTGACGGCGCAAACCTCCTCGACCTCAACAGCGGACAGTTTGCCAAGACGCTTCCCTCGCTCGACCCTGAAGCTGAGTACGCCGTCTACTGCAAATCGGGCAACCGATCGGGGCAGGCTGTCGCAATGATGAACGAGGCCGGCTTCACGAGCGTCATTGATCTTGGTTCGATTGACAACGCAGCCGCGGTCACGCAGATCGAGGTTGTGCAGTAGCGCAAGTCATCTTCTTCCCTCATAGCCGGAGCTCGCTCTCGCGAGAGCCATCGTTTCGCGCTGCGGCTACGAATCGCTATTGTGAACATGACATCGCGCTCAAGCACGCGCTACAGCGCAAGCAATCCGGTTGATCCTGCCACCCAGGGTTACTCCCGCGTTGTCGTTCCCACAGCCTTGGGCGATGTTGTTGTGCACGCCTCCCCTCGAACTGCCGAGCAATCCGAAACAGCAACTTTGCTCATCCACGGTGCGGCCGGCTCGTGGACCACCTGGCTGCCGCTTATCCGCGCCGCCCACAACACGGGAGAACCACTCCACAACGTCGTAGCGCTCGATTTACCTGGCTGGGGTGACAGCGGAAGCCTCCCCCAGGGCACAACTGTCGACGACATGGTGGATGTCGTGGCCCACGTCGCGAGAAAGCTCGGCTTCGTGAAGTGGCACGCCAGCGGCCATTCGCTTGGCGGACACCTTGCACTCACCCTTGCAGCGAGCTATCCAGAGCGTACGCTCAGCGTGACCGCCATCTCTGCAACCGGACCTGGCGCACTGGCTGTGCTTCGGCATCCAATTCGCAGCTTCAGAATTCTGCCATTGCTGGCCGGGATGCTCGGTGCCATGCGACTCCTCGCAGCGATCGGGCCTGCGGGCGAGGCGCTGATTCGAGTCCTTCACCAACTGCGCCTTCTTGGTCCGCTCAGCTCGCCCCTGTTCGCACAGTTGAACAAGCTCGATGTCTCAGTTATTGACTCACTTGCCTCAGAAATTCGACCTCACGCGTTCGTGCGTGCTGCTGAGGCCGCCGCTCGCTACGACGAAGGACAGTGGTCGAACATCCGCTGCCCCGTAACGCTCATTCGTGGCGAACGAGACGCCTTCGTCAGCCCCCACGATGATGCCTGGTTCACTGAAATATTGCCCCAGGTAGAACAGCATGCCTCCGCGCACGCCGGACATTTCGCCCACGTGGAAAGTGCGGGCCTTCACGCTCCCTCACTCGCAGAAACGCCCGTCGTGGCCTAGAGCTCCGCGCCGAGTACGCTACGTACATGGTTGATGCCACCGCCGATGTACTTTCCGAAGCCCATGCACAAGCCAACAGCAGCGAGAACGACGAGAGCAGTGTCGACGACACCACGAAACGCTCCGCAGCAGAACGAGCCGCCGCCGGTTTCACTCGCTGGGACGTCATTCTCGCGGTCGGACTGCTCGCCGGCACGCTGCTCAGCACAGTATTGACCCGCATATCGGGACTCTTCGATGAGCCTGCTGACCCGCTAGTCACGCTTCTGTGGGCCGCCGCGATCACTCTTCCGCTGATCTTTCGACGCCAGCATCCGCTCCTCGTGGCCATGATCATCTCCGTCGTCTTCGTGGTGGGTACGACAATCGACGTGCCCGAAGTGACCTTCAGCAACATCGCGTTGTTCATCGCGATTTATTCGCTGGGCGTGTGGGAGAAGAAGAGGCGCATCGCCACCATTGCGCGAATCGTCATCATCACGGCCATGTTTATCTGGCTTGCGATCTCCATATTTCGCACCACCACCGACCCTGATGCGCTGACCGGATTCTCCCGGGCTGGGGCCTTCTCTCCCCTGCTCGCGTACCTCCTCATCCAGTTCATGATGAACGTGCTGTATTTCGGCGCCGCTTACTACTTTGGCGAGCGGGCCTACACATCTCGACTCGAGCAAACGGCGTTGCGCGAGCGTTCCGTCGAACTCGTACGTGAACGCGAACTTCTCGCCGCCCAAGCCGTGACGATTGAACGGCTCCGGATTGCACGCGAACTGCATGACGTTGTAGCCCACCACGTCTCGATCATGGGCGTGCAGGCAGCGGCCGCGCGCACCGTGCTCGCCAGCGATCCGGATGCCGCAGCAGAGTCGCTGAAGGCGGTCGAAAACGGATCCCGGCATGCCATCGATGAAATGCACCGACTGCTTGGTGCACTTCGCGATGCGGACTCCCGAGAAACTGACAGCGCTGCGGCCTCGACGTTGGGCATTCACAGTCTTAAAGATCTCGTTGAGTCGAGTCAAGCTGCCGGTCTCCCGACTCGCTTTGAGGAGATTGGCGAGGCCCGACCGGTCAGCGCTTCGACCTCCGTCACGCTCTACCGCATAGCCCAAGAAGCCTTGACGAATGCACGCAAACACGCCGGGCCAACGGGGGCCGCCGACGTGCGGTTGCGTTGGGGTCACAAGAGTGTCGAAATTGAGGTCGGCAATTCGGGCCGCACCCCCAGCAAACGACCAACCACGGGGCTAGGCCTGATCGGGATGACAGAACGTGTGAACGCAGTAGGAGGAACGTTGGAGCTTCGACCTAGGTCTCGGGGCGGCTACCTCGTGCGCGCGGAGCTTCCCGTTCGAACGGAGCTGTTCGCGCAAGCAGAGTCGCCTGGGCAAGCAGAGACTGCGGACTCCCGCGCATGAGCAACGCCCCCATCCGCATCCTGCTCGCTGATGACCACGAACTGGTGCGCACCGGTTTTAGCATTATTTTGGGCGCCCAGTCTGACTTTGAGGTCGTTGGAGAAGCCCGCAACGGTCGCGAAGCGGTAGAGCGTGCCGCCGAACTTCGGCCTGATGTGATCTGCATGGACATCCAAATGCCTGAGGTCGACGGTATTGAAGCAACGCGGATGATCGTGGCTGAGCCAGACAGCACCGCAGCCATTCTTATCCTCACGACCTTCGACAACGAAGAACAACTCTTTGATGCGTTGGATGCCGGTGCGAGCGGCTTCCTCCTCAAAAATTCATCGCCGGATGAGCTCGCCGATGCGGTGCGAACCCTTGCCAGTGGCGACGCGCTATTGTCGCCCGCGGTGACCCGCCGAGTGCTCCAGCGGCTCGCGCGTGACAAGAACGAGCTCCCCCTTCAGACGGAGGCGACAGTTCCGACGGAGCTAACGCCCCGCGAGCACGAAGTGCTGGTACTCGTGTCCGAAGGGCTCTCCAACGCCGAAATTGCTGGTGCGCTCTTTCTGGGCGAAGCGACCGTAAAGACGCACGTGTCTAAGGTTCTGCAGAAGCTGAACTTGCGTGACCGCATCCAAGCCATCGTCTACGCCTATGAGCACGGCGTTGTAGTGCCAAAAGCCCGCACCGACCGCCCGGCCTAGATCTCAGCAACGCCCCAGCAGCGCAGCAGCTCAGCGCAGCACGCTAACGCCCCCATCCCCCGCGCGGTGGATGGCACAACCAACCCCGAGGCTGATCCCGAATGTCTTCGGAGTGCCTAGCGTTGTTCGTAGCTAGTTTTTCGACGAACAAAGGCGGTACTGGTGCTCCAACTCGACAACATCTCCAAGGCGTTCGGTGGGCGAATTGCTCTCGACGGCGTGAGCTTCGATGTGCGTGACGGTCGAATGACCGGATTCGTCGGAGGTAACGGAGCCGGCAAGACCACCACGATGCGCATTCTGCTCGGTGTCCTTGAGGGCGACGCCGGTGAGATCTTTCTCGATGGCGATCCTTTGGGAGCTCAGCAGCGTCGGCACTTTGGATACATGCCCGAGGAACGTGGCTTGTATCCCAAGATGAAGGTGCGGGAGCAACTCGTCTACCTCGCACGGTTGCACGGTCTTTCGAGTGCCGATGCTGGCCGAAGTGCAGACAGTTTGGTCGAAGAATTGGGGTTGGGTGAACGTCGAGACTCCACCCTCGAAAGCCTGTCGCTCGGCAACCAGCAGCGCGCACAAATCGCGGCGGCTCTGGTGCACGACCCGCAGATTCTCGTCCTCGATGAACCGTTCTCCGGTCTCGACCCTCTCGCTGTCGACACCGTCGTTGAGGTGCTCAAGCAGAGGGCGGCATCCGGAGCATCCGTGTTGTTCTCTTCTCATCAGCTCGAGATCGTTGAGCGACTCTGTGACGATCTCGTCATCATTGCCGAGGGCAGCATCCGCGTATCCGGAGAGCGTGAGGCGCTGAGAACCGCCCATTCGTCCCCGCGCTACACGATCACCGCTGGCAGCGACCTCGGTTGGCTTCGTGCTGAACCCGACATTACGGTGGTGGAGTTTGACGGCGGTCACGCCACCTTCGACACCACCGAGTCCGCAGCAGCGCAGCGGGTGTTGAGCCGCGCAGTTCTCGACGGAGACGTCACCACTTTCGCCCCTCAGCGCGCATCCCTTTCCCAGATTTTCCGAGAGGTCATCTAATGAAAACCACTACTGCTCGTCGCCACTCGCCGAGCTTCACACAATCTGTTGTGCTCGTAGCCGAACGCGAAATCACGGCGCGACTTCGCTCGAAGACCTTTCTTGTTACCACCGGGATCCTGCTCGTGCTTGTGCTTGGCGGCGTTATCGCAGGCGGCATCATATCGAACACCTCGTCTACCGTCCCTGTGGCCGTTGTCAGTTCGATGTCGTCTGAGTTGTCGAACGTCAATGGACTGGATCTCACCGTCGTTGACGACCGGGCCGAAGCGGAGGCCCTAGTGAGCGAGGGAACCGTGGATGCAGCAGTCGTGCCCTCTGCGGAGGGTTCTGCCAATCGTGTGACGATTATCGCTGAGAGCGAGGCACCATCCTCACTTGTACGAGCGCTGAGCGTAGCCCCCGAGGTTGAACTACTCAATCCAAGCCAGACGGATGAGACCCTTCGTTATCTGGCGGCGATCGGCTTTGGCCTCATTTTCTTCTTCTCTGGTATGACCTTTGGCCCGATGATTTCGCAAAGTGTTGTTGAGGAGAAGCAAACTCGCATCGTCGAGATTCTGATGTCAGCAGTGCCCGTGTCGGCTTTGATGGCAGGAAAAGTGATCGGCAATTCGTTGCTGGCATTCGCTCAAATCATAGCGATCGCGGTGCTCGCAATCGTGGGGCTGTCAGTGACCGGCCAGGCCGAACTTCTGTCTCTGCTTGGCGCCCCGCTGCTCTGGTTTGTCGGGTTCTTTATCATTGGCTTCGTGCTGCTTGCTGCGCTGTTCGCTGCCGTTGGTGCGATGGTTTCGCGTCAAGAAGATCTCGGTTCGGCGATGGCCCCGGTGACGATGCTCATCATGCTGCCGTACTTCGCCATCGTCTTCCTCAACGATAACCCCGTGGCCCTCACGGTGATGTCGTACATCCCGTTCTCTGCCCCCGTCGGTATGCCGATGCGACTATTCCTGGGCACCGCCGCCTGGTGGGAGCCGCTAGTCGCACTCGCGTTGCTCGTCGTCACCGCTGGGCTGGCTATCCTTCTGGGTGCGCGCATCTACAACAACTCGCTGCTCAAGATCGGCAGCCGGGTGAGCTGGGCTCAAGCTATTAAGGGCTAACCGTTCGTTGAGTCGAATAACGGCGTCGACACTGCATTCGCGGTGTCGACGCCGCTTCAACGTCTAGTCCTCAACGATGGGCTGCGGCGGCAGCTTGCGCACCTTCGCCCGCCGGCGACGTCGTGCGGGAATCATGTCGCGCATCTCTTCAAGCTTGCCGAAGCACAGCAAGCGGTCGTTGGCTTCGAGCACGGTGCGGCGGTTCGGGTTAGGCACAACGCTGGAGCCGCGGTGCAAGGTCAGCACCGTGATGTCTTTCTCCCCGAGGCCAGATTCGCCAAGCTGCTTGCCCACAAATTCCGCATCGCTGTGCACAACGATTTCGGCGACGCCATACCCGGTCGACACGCTGAGGCGCTGGCGAACATCGATCTCGGGGAACGCCACCTGGTTGGCAATGTAGTCAATGATCGCGCCCGCGACATCCAACCCCGTAGCCCGCTCGATACCTTCAAGCCCAGGCGACGAGTTGACCTCCATCACGAGCGGGCCGTCGTTGCCTTCAAGCATGTCGACACCGGCAACCCGCAAACCCATGATCTGAGCGGCGCGAACAGCGGCACGGTGATATTCGGGCGTGAGCTCAACCGCTTCAACGTTGCCACCACGGTGCACGTTCGACCGGAACTCATCCCCCACCGCCACGCGACGCATCGCCGCAACCACACGGTCGCCAACAACGAGGGCCCGGATGTCGCGGCCCTTGCTCTCAGAAATGAAGCTCTGAATGAGCACATTCTGTTTCGTCGAATGCAGCGTCTCGATGATCGCCTTGGCCACTTGCGTATCCGGCGCCAAAATAACGCCGATGCCCTGAGTTCCTTCGAGAAGCTTGATCACCACCGGCGCCCCGCCGACGCGCTCGATAGCCATCTCGACATCCGCCCGGTTGTGCACGAACGTCGTGGCGGGCATGGCGATGTCGTGACGAGAAAGAATTTGGGTTGCGCGCAACTTGTCACGAGAGTTCGTGATTCCGCTCGAGGTGTTCGGCGTGTAGACATCCATTTGTTCAAACTGGCGCACAACAGCCGTACCAAAGTAGGTGATGGAGTTGCCGATGCGGGGCAGGATGGCGTCATAATCTGAGAGCAATTTGCCGCGATACTGCAGGTCAGGTTCGTCGCCCGTGAGATCAATCGCGAAGCGCAGCGTGTTCAGAATTCTGACCTGATGCCCCCGTTCTTGGGCTGCTGCCTGAAGTCGCACAGTGGAATACGCCTGAGGGGCACGCGAGAGAATAGCAAGTTTCATCGGTCGTCCTGCCAAGATAGAGGGGTGATAGAACCTACCCATTCAAACACTATTGTGGGCTGGCGAGAATGGGTCGCGCTCCCCTGCATTGGCGTGCCGTGGATTAAGGCCAAGATCGACAGCGGCGCGCAAAGTTCTGCCCTGCACGCAGATCACATCGAAGAATTCGTTGGGGCTGACGGAAACGAGTGGGTTCGTTTTCAGGTCAAGCCCTGGCAGAACTCTGACGCGGATGCCGCCGTTGTTGAGTGTGCTGTTCACGACCGTCGTGCCGTTCGCAGTTCGTCAGGCCACAGCGAAGACCGCATTGTTGTGCTCATCGATGTAGAGCTGGGCGGCCACACTGTCGCCGCCGAAACGACTCTCACGAACCGTGACGAGATGGGATTCCGGATGCTCGTGGGCCGCGAAGCGCTCAGCCAAGGGTTCCTCGTTGACTCCGCCAAGTCGTTCCTCGGCGGGCGCGCGCCGCGAGACGTTCGCCGGCGCAATCAGGGGCGCGCGTAGGAGGAAACAGTAAAGCCTCACAATTGCCTGATAGCGCTCCCAGAACGGCTGAGTATCGTACGGCCATGAGCATCGACATCCCTGCTAGGGAAGATTTCGTAGAACTGTCCCAGCAACGCAGCGCTGGCAGTGTGAGTCTGTACTTGGGTTCTGGATCGGGCAACGCCAGTCCGCCGATCGGTCGCGACGCGGAGGCTGCTCGGCTCGCGCTTCGGTCTTCAGCCTCCGAGGCAATGGCGGAACTGGACGCAAACGGCATCGAGAAAGTCCAGCGCGATTCCATCAGTGAGTCGTTGGATGCGCTAGAAAACGACCATAGTTTTTGGGGGAACCCCGCACACACGATCGCCGTTTTTGTCTCCCCAGAGTTCACACGCGCATTTCGGTTGAGGAATGAATTGCCGTCGCTCACCGCAGTTGGTGACCGATTCGACCTTGGTCCGCTCTTGCGTGCGACCACGTTCGGTCACAGCGGTTATGTCTTGGCGGTTACAGAAGGGGATGTGCGTCTGCTCGCTCTAAGATCAGACGCGTCAAGCGAGCAATTGGAGCTTCCGACCCTCCCCGACGATGTCGAGGAAACGCTCGAAACAGCAGACAACGGAGGAAAGGCTGATATTCCTCGTGCAGACGGCGCGCTCGGCCCCAAAATCGAGCAACGCCGATACTGCTCAAAGGTGCAGGATGCCGTGCTCGACGTGATTGGCAAGTCCGGTCTTCCCCTAATTTTGGCGGCCGCTTCAGATTTGGAGCCTGCCTACCGCGAGATAAACACCTACGGTGACCTACTTGCGCAGGGCATCGATGCAAACCCCAGTTCATTCGCTTTGGATGAGCTCGAGAAGCGTGGTCGTGCAGTATTGGAGCAACACTCTTTTGGCGAACTTGCGTCGTGGCGGGAGAACTTCGGCACTATGCGCGCCAACGGACTGGCGAGCTCCCAACTGAGTGATATAGCCAAGGCTGCCACCGCTGGACTCGTCGACACGCTTTTGTTCGATCTCGCCTCCACCGAAGAGGGCAGCATCGATGAAAGTGGAGCGATTACAATCGCGGATGAACCCGGGCCTGCCACGTACGGGCTCGTTGACGAGATCGCAGTTCGTGTTCTGCGAACGGGCGGCACAGTAAAGGCCGTCCGCCGTGAGGACCTTCCTGACGATAAAGCGGTTGCCGCCACTTTCCGCGGAGTGCACTAGACGGTTGCCAGGACGGCTCTGACATTCGCTGAAGCCTCAGCGACCTGATCCGGGCCCGTCGGTGACGTTCATGATGACTTCTTCGAGCGTATTAGTGAGGGCGACGAGCGATCTTACCGTGACCCACTCTTCGGCCGCGTGAGCTCCGCCACCATCTACGCCGAACAGCACGGTGGGAATCCCGGCGTCAGAAAGTAGAGCGCAGTCCGTCCAGAACGGCTCCCCCCGCACGCTCGGTGTCGCGCCAAGATTGTTGGTAGCAGCGGCAATAAGCGAGGCTACGACGGGCTCGTTGCTCTCGACGCTGAACGGGTTGCGCTCCAGACCAGCGCTCACGCTGTACTTGAAATCGGCGTCGCCCGAAGCGATCATGTCGAGGATGCCCCGCAGTTCCGCCTCAACGGTGACCGAGTTCTCGCCGGGCAGTGTGCGGCGTTCTAGTGCGATTGTGCACGACGCCGGGTAGCTCGATTGTTCTTCACCTCCGGTGATAACGGAGGCGTGGATGTTGCCGGTGCCGAGCATCGGATGCGAGGTGCGTTGCGAGAGCTCAACATCGTGCTGGCCGAGGGCGGTGAGAAATGCACCCGCTTTCACAATTGCGTCGCTTCCAAGGTCGCGACGCGATCCGTGTGCCGCGCGCCCGTGGATGGTGACCTCGAACCACGCAAATCCACGGTGCGCTGTGACGACATCCAGGCCGCTGGGCTCCACGACGATGGCGCAGTCCGTCGTGTAGTGACGAAGTACTTCTTCGGTGCCAGCGCTGGCAAACTCTTCATCGGCGACAAGGGCGAGCACGAGATCGCCAGCGTGAGGCTGAGCGGTTGCGGCTTCTGCAGCAACCATGATGGCGGCGATGCCGGACTTCATGTCGTACGCGCCACGGCCGTACACGTTGCCATCCCGATGTTCGGGCAAAAGCCCGTCGGTCTCAAAGCTGCCCAGTGACACCGTGTCGAGGTGACCGTTGAGCATAATGCTGCGACCACCACCAGTTCCCCTGCTTATCGCGACTATCGAGGGCCGGCCCGGAGTTTTTTCGAGCCGATGGCAGTCAAAGCCTCGCTCAGACAGCCATGAGGTTACGTAGTCAGCGATCGCCGACTCTCCCGGCGCGCCCGGAACGAGATCAGGGTTCGATGAATCGATGCGGATGAGGTCCTCGAGCAGAGTGACCACGGGATGCTGGGTGGCGGGCATCCGGCTAGAAGCCTTTCGGGTTTGCGGCACGGCCTTCGGTGCTCAGCAGCACAACGACGGCGTCAGCGCTGATGCCGAGAGCTGCACGGCGCGCCGGGTCACTGAGTACGGCACGGGCCCCCGCGAGGGTCGAAGCACCGCACGGCCCAGAATCGACATCCTGGGTTGCTAGGTCGCGCACAGCCCCCAGCGCCTCGGAGTCAGTCACAGTGACGGATGCGTCGAGCCCGGCCTGCAGCACCGGCCAAGCAATTCCTGAGACTGAACCACAATTCAGCCCTGTCATCACAGTGTCTGCGGTCGGCACAGATGAGATCCGGCCGGCCAGCAGCGAGGTTGTTACGGAAGGTGCGGTGTCGGGTTCAACGGCGAGCACGGCGGGCTGATGTTCGGTGGAGCGGTAGTGCGCAACGACTGCTTGGGCGAACGACCCGACCCCGGCGGGAGCGATGACAAGGTCCAGATGCTCGACACCGGCGTCACGAAGTTGCTCATCTATTTCAGCAAACATGGTGTCATAGCCATCCACAATCCACTGGGGAATATCTTCATACCCGCTCCAGGACGTGTCTTGGATGAGCACAACGTTTTCGCCGGTCGCATTTTTGGCATGCCGTACGACGTCGTCGTAGGGCACGCTGAGTTCGACTAGCGTCGCGCCTTCCGCACGAATCGCGTCCATCGCCGCCTGAGATACCTCGGCGGGCACGTAAATCGTGGCCCCCAGCCCCAATAGCTTTGCGACGTGTGCCACGGCACGCCCATGATTTCCGTCTGTTGCCGCGGCCAGAGATAGCTTGCTGTCGACGCCGAGGCGAGACCGGAGCTCGTCGAGCGTGAGGGCAGCGTGCGGCGAGCCTAACCAGGCCGATAACGCGCGCGAGATGGCGTAGGATGCACCAAGAATCTTGAACGCCGGCAACCCCAAACGTTGCGACTCATCCTTGACGAATACCGCCCCGATCTTCAATGATGCGGCTGTCTCCGGTACAGATATGAGTGGAGTTGGGGTGTACCCCTCGAGAGAGTGATGAAACTCGCGAACTGTCGAGCCCACTGGCTCGGTGCGCCACGAGCGTGCGGCCGAGTTCGAGTACCAGCCTGCTGTGGCGTCGGGTGTATTCGTTGTCATCATCTGTCCCTACTTCGGCGCACGTGAAGTTCATTCGCCTGGCGCGAGCCCAGACGCTAACTTCATCGTCTCGTATCCTCACGACAAAGCAAAGACTCTGTTTGCGGGCAACTCCTCACCGGAACCGCCGAAGCCCCCGGTCACCGCTCACCGCTTCCCGCTCACCGCTCAACACTCTCGGCTCACCAGCCAGAGGTACCGGGCCCGCCCTTGAACGGCCCGACAATCTGCGACGTGATCCAGCCGCCGTAGAAGTCGCCTGCTTGGGTGCTCACGTGCTCGCCGCCGATTTCGCAGGAGTCCATTTGGCTCGGGTAGAGGGCGACGCGCGTGCCCAACGCTTCGAAGCCGCGGGTCGGCTCCGGGTAGGTCCACGCGGCACGAGCAGCCACGACTCCCCCGGCAACCACGTCAAAGTAGTGCGCTTCCCCCTTGAACTCACAAAAACTCGTACCGCCTACGGAAACAAGTACTCCGGTTGCGAACGCATCCATTGGCAGGTAGTAAACGGGCGGATGACTCGTCTCAAGCACTCGCACAGCGTCAGTGGTGTCAACGATCACTTCGCCACCGAGCTTCACGACAATACGTTCGGGCCGCTGCTCTACCCGCGGTGGCCGAGGGTAGTCCCATACTGATTCCTGCCCCGCTTGAGGCGTGATCGGCTTAGGGCGTCGAAGCGAACGAGGAAAACGGGGCGCGGGTGTCATGGTCCCATCCTTCTACCGCCCGCTGAGATGCCGCTGCGAACGCTAAAAAATGTTCTGTCATTCGGCGCTACGGAGCTGATGCTTACTCGGGCACACTCCTGTGCGCTCCGGGAATGACACGCGCTGTCCGGTACGTGTCAACGGCGATCACGGTGCCGACGATGACGAGAGAGAGCGCCATTGAGGCCAAGACGTCGGAAGCCCAGTGATAGCCAAGATAGAGACGACTCAGGGCGGTGCCGACCACGAACACCACAGCCACAACGTAGGAGACCGCAGCCCATCCTGCGTTGTTTCGGCGTGAGAACACCAGAAAGGTGAGGATGATAAAGAAATCAGCGACGCCGAGCACATGCCCGGACGGGAATGAGAACGTCCCATCGATGCCGTACAACATCAGGTCCTCTGGTGGGCGGCTTCGCCCAACAACGCGGGTGATGATCTGCACGATGATCACTCCGCTGAGAGTGCCAGCGGCTAGCAGGAATGGCCGCCATGCGTGCTTGGACCGCACACCCCAGGTCACGGTGACCGCCAACACGATGATCGGAAGCGCAATCGGGCCAAAGATCTCCGTGAAGATGATCATGAGTAGGGTCGCCGTTTCTGACTGGTTGCCCTCTAGCCATGTTTGAACAGCGGTGTCCATTGCGGTGAGAATTTCTGGTTGAAGTACCGACCACCAGAGCGTCAGCAGGCTGACAAGTCCGAGGAGGATCAGGCATCCTGCGACTACGTAAAGTCTCACCTTCGTCGCGGCCGGAACAATTCGGTCGTCGACGAAGAGCCGTGAGTAGAGCTTCGAGCGACGAGTGTCGTTCGAAGGTGATGCTGGGTTGCTCATACTCGTATTCATGCGCCGGCGACCCGCTTACGTTCTTTTTTCAGGTCGAATTCCGGTTGTGGCCAGCCCAATTCCAGCTCACGCAGTTTGGTGAGAACAATCTGCTGCACCGCCAGTCGGGCGTACCACTTGTGGTCGGCAGGAACGACATACCAGGGCGCTTCGCTCGTGGATGTTCGTTCCAGAGCAATTTGGTAGGCCTCCTGCAGCCCGCGCCACCGTTCGCGGTCATCGACGTCGCTCGGGTTGTACTTCCACAACTTCGAGTTGCGGTGGAGCCGCGCTACTAACCGCTTCTTTTGTTGTTTCTCGCTGATCTGAAGCATCACCTTGATGATCGTTGTTCCGTTATCCATAGCCTTCTGTTCGAAGGAGTTAATTCTGCCGTACCGTCCTTCGATCGTCGCCGGGTCTGCAAGATTTTGCACCCGGGCCGCGAGCACGTCTTCATAGTGGGATCGATCGAAGATGCTGACCATTCCTGGTTCCGGGAGGCGTTTGCGCACCCGCCACAGGAACCCGTGACGCTTCTCTTCGTCGGTGGGGGCTTTGAAACCGTGCACGACGACGCCGGAAGCGTTCATCCCTGCGAGGGCGTGCTTGACGATCCCTCCTTTGCCGGAGCTGTCCATTCCCTGCAACACGATCAGCATCGAGGCTTTTCCTCCGACCGTACTATCGGCGAAGAGCTTCCCCTGCAGTCTGCGGAGGGTGCGAGCTTGCTTCCGAAGCATCGCCTTGCCCTCTTTTTTCGAGATATCGGTTCCGGGAGTCGCGTTCGGATCGACGTCCGCTAGCTGGAAACCTGAGTCCACGCGGAGGAGCACGCTTGGATCTTTTGACCACAGTGATTTTGGCATAGGAGATAGTAACTCGTTGGGCGGCCCGCGTACACTATCCGTCATGAATGATGCCTCAGTGTCGGGCGCGGCCCGCAGCGCAAAGAACAGCACCCCTCTTCGCGGCTTGGCCCGGTTGGGCTTTGCCGTCAACGGTTTACTACATATCCTCATCGGAATGCTGGCTATCGGCATCGCGACGGATGGTGGAAGCACGGACGCCGATCAATCTGGCGCGTTCACACAATTGGCCTCCACTCCGGGCGGAGTATTCCTCCTGTGGACGGTAGTCATCGGCATGTTTGCCCTCGGTCTGTGGCTACTGATTTCGGGTTTCCTCATGAAGGGCGGGGACTCCAAACGCAAATGGGCGCGGCGCGGCGCCGAAGTCGCCAAGGGCCTCACCTACTTCGCATTGGGCGCAAGCGCGGTCCCGTTTGCGCTGGGCGGCTCGTCAGATTCGACGAGCAGTACCAGCAGTCTCAGCGGCAAGCTAATCTCGGCGCCCGGTGGGGTCTTCGTGTTGATTCTCGTGGGAATCATAGTTCTTGCCGTCGGTGCGTATTTCGTGCATAAGGGCGTGACTCAGAAGTTCACCAAAGACATTTCTCTCCCCTCCGAGCCGATGAGAAAATTCATACTTGGCCTCGGAGTTGCCGGCTACGTCGCGAAAGGAATCGCGATAGGAATTGTGGGCATCCTCGTCGTCGCGGCCGCTCTCACGCAAGACCCGAGCAAATCCACCGGGCTGGATGGGGCGTTGACAGAGTTGGTCGGCCTCCCCTTCGGTGCTGTCATTCTGTTCGTGGTCGCAGCCGGCCTTATTGGCTACGGCCTATATTGCTTCGTCAGGGCTTGGCGCGCTCGCCTCTGAACGTCGTCGACCTCGAGCTGTCGGCCTGCCCTCGATTCGGCGCTCTCCGTCAATTTTCGCGGCCAACGGTGCCGCTACGACGATGGCGATGCCGACAGCGAGCAGCACCGCACCGAATGTATCGCTCAGCCAGTGGGCTCCCAGATACGTGCGGCTGATCATCATCAGCACGGTATAAGCCGCTCCAGCAATCCATACCCACACCCGGGGAAATAGTATGGCGAGCACGAAAGCCATGACCGCCGCATTGGCGACGTGTCCCGACGGGAACGAACCGAAGTCCACGTTCACGATAATGGTGTCAGGCCGCGCACGCCCGAACAGGTGCTTGAGAAGCTGCACTGTGCCACCAGTGACCACAGTGGCAATCAAGAAGTAGAGGGCAGCCCACGGACGCTTGATCAGGAGCAATGCGATGATGATCGTGCCGGGCACGATAAAGCTGGCGACGACGCCTGCGCCCAGAAAGTTCAACACGAGCGCCACAGATTGCCAGACCGGCGTGCGATTCTCACCCAATATCGCCATCCACAGTGTGTCGATGGCGAGTGGCATCCCGTGATCGCGCACAACGATCAATGTTCCCAACCCGAAGACCAGGGCCAGCGCCACCAGTCCGCTTACCAAGGGCCACACTCGTCGGACGCGTTTCGCGCGCGGGGTGGCTGCAACTTCCGGATGCTTGTTCACCATGACGCAATGCTAGAACTTTTTGCAGATGAAGAGAAAACAATCAGAACCCTTGCGTGTTTCAAGAGCTATAGTCATTTCACCGTCGGCTCAGGTCGACGGTGCCCCTGGCAATCGCACTGCCATCCGATGCACAATGCCCAGAAAGTTTGAGGTGGACTGGTGACTGCACCGACCCGCGAGAACACGTCGTCGCCGCAGACCGCGGCCGTGATCTACAACCCGATTAAGGTTGATCTTGATGCGATCAGGTCCGCAGTAGCTGCGGCGGAAGAAGTCGCCGGCTGGAACCCAACGCAGTATTTTTCCACCACTGAAGACGACCCAGGACAGGGTGCTACGCGCGAAGCTTTGGATGCCGGGGCGAATATGATCATCGTCGCGGGTGGCGACGGAACAGTGCGGGCAGTCGCGGAAGTCGTGCATGACAGCGACGCAACGCTGGCTCTGATGCCTTCCGGAACAGGCAATCTTTTCGCGCGCAATCTGGACCTCGCGTTGGACGACATCGAAGATTCGGTGCGTACGGCCTTCACTGGGGTCGATCGGCCCGTCGACATTGGTCTCATCGAGATTCGCGACCAGAACGAAAAACTGACCAAGCACGCCTTCGTGGTGATGGCCGGGCTCGGACTTGACGCGAAAATGTTGGTCAACACCGATGAGGACCTCAAGAAGAAGATCGGGTGGCTGGCCTACGTCAGCGCCATCGCGAAGTCGCTCGCTGATAAGAGTGAGCTGCGCGTCAAATACCGACTCGACTCAGGGCGGGCGCACGCCGCTCGCGCCCACACCATCATCATCGGAAATTGCGGATTCCTTACGGCCAACGTTATTCTGCTTCCCGATGCGGCTCCGGATGACGGCTTCTTTGATGTCGCGGTCATGCGCCCGGAGGGGGTCCTCGGGTGGATGCAGATCATGGGGAAAGTCTTTTGGGAAAATGGTGTTCTTCGCCGCGTCAAGGGCGGCGAGGCGCTAACCACCAAGGATGTGCGCGCCTTGAACTACGTGAAATCGAAGCAAATGACCATGCGCCTACAGACCGCCGAGGAGATCGAACTCGACGGCGACAGCTTCGGAAAAGCCATCGCGCTCAAGGCCCGTATCAAACCGGCCGGACTGCGGATGCGTGTGCCCCAGCCCGAATCAGAGAAAGCCAAAAAATCTAGCGCGAGTTAGTCAGGCCGCTCGGGCTGCTCTGGGTGTTGGGGCAGTTAGGGCTGCTCGGACTGTTCGACCCGGGAGCTCAGCGCGGCCAGGATGCGGGCGATATCCATGGAGATAGCAGCCGAAGCACCCATCGCCGTCGCCGTCGCGGTATCTTTTCTCGCATCAAGCTCGGCAGTCAACGATGCGAGAGCGTCGGTAGCAGCGGCGAGGGGATCCTCTCGTTTTTCAGCTGAGCCCCATTCGCTGAGTACCGTAGACACCGCGGCCAGCGCCTGGCTCAACGTCGGTCGCAACTCGGGGCGCAGTTCAACTTTGATTGGGGTCCCCCACACTGCTCCGGTGAGCACGTCAGTGATGTCGCGCACGTGAAAAGTGACATTCTCGAGGGCGGCAAGGTCTTCATAGTCAGCGCGCAAATCGCGGCGATAGCGGCGTGCTCGCGGATTGGCTTTGCGGCTCTCATCGGCGAGCAGCACAGCTTCGCGAACCTCTCCAGAGACGCTCACGAGAGTGTCTTTCGCCGTGGCCCAACCGTCACGTTCGGGCGGCCAGCTATCGGCCAATGCCTCAGAAATTTCCGCCAGATGGTCAGAGAGCACCCGACGGAAATTCGCAAGTTGTTGATCCACAGCATTCTGGCTCAGCGCGGGAAAGATCAACACGTTGACCAGTAGTCCGACCACAATGCCGAGGCTGACTTGCTCAAGGTATCCAATCGAATACGAGTCGGCATCGGGGCCGCCAATGATGAGCACGAACAGCACGGTGACCGGGATGTATTCACGGTTCGCACCGAACCAGCCAGTGGCGGCGATGAGCGCCCCGGCGCCGACCGCGAGGGACATCGTGAGCACGCTCGGCGAACTGAAGATGATTACTGCTCCGGCGAGCACAATGGCGACGACAAGACTGCCGAGGGTTTGGAGGGCATTCTTCATCGAACCCATGAGCGTCGGGTACATGCTGACGATGGCGCCGAGCGGCGCATAGTACGGATAGTTGTCGGCCACCCCAGGGAGGTAGGGCGCTATAGTCCACGCAATGCCCACAGCGAGGGCTAGTTTGGCTGCCTGCAGAACGCGCGCCCGAGTAATTTCGGACTTTATCCGCCACGCAGTCTTCTTTACCGGTTCAAGCGGATTGCTCGTCAATGCTCGTTTTTTCATGCACGCGCCGCGACTTTTACGCCGCCGGGGGCAGGTTCGGGGTGTTCGATTCTAATGCGGTCCGGACGAAACCCGTGTTCGATGCCCCAGAGCACAGCGTTAGTCCTACTGTTTGCGCCGATGCTTCGATAGCAGGTGCGGATGTACGTCTTGATCGAGTTGATCGAGAGGTGCGTTCGCTCGGCAATCTCCGCATTGGAGAGCCCTTGAGTAATGAGCGCTAAGACTTCGGCTTCGCGCTCCGTGAGGCCCTCCTCGCGGCCGGGCCAGTCGCCCACGACAGCCATCGAGGTGCCCGAGCCTCCGGTGTGGATTCGCTCACCACCGGCGTGGATCGCCTCTAACGCGGCCACCAGCATGGAAGCCGATAACCCCTTAGAGATGTACCCGCCCGCTCCGTTCGCGAGCACCGCTTCGATGTGTGCCGGATCGAGGATCCAGGAGTAAACAACTACTACTACGACCAGTGGGTTCGCGGCAAGATCCCGCACCACAGCACGGTCGCCCTGAGTGGCAGCAAATGTGTCGTACAGGGCGACATCCACATATTCGCTGACTTGCTTATTCAGATCGAGCTCTACCACTCGCACCCTGTTTTGATACGAGCGCAACATACCAACTACACCGCGAGCAACGACTTCATAATCGTTGACCAACGCAACACGGACTGAATTCATGCCTCAACGATATTCCGTCAAACCGGTTCGTGGTGAAAGTTCACCCCTAGGGGTGAGGCAGACAGGAGCTGTCAAGAATATTCTCAGGCTGTGCGTATGGCCATCAGGCTTTGCGCATGTTTCTCCTAGCAACAGTTGTCATCCCTCCCCCACACAAGAAGGAGCTCAATCATGAGTGCATCAGACAAGATCGAGAACGCATCCGAAGACCTCAAGGGCAAGACCAAAGAGGCCACCGGAAAGGCCACCGACAACGAAGAACTCGAAGCCGAAGGCAAAACTGACCAAGCCAAGGCCGACCTGAAAAAGGCTGGCGAGAACGTCAAAGACGCGTTCAAGGAATAGCCCCTATGCAACTAGCTACAGCTCCACAACTTCTCTCGAAAGGCATATCTCTATGAACACTCTGTTAATCGTCGTTGCGGTCATCGCAGTCATCCTTCTGCTCACCGGCGGACTCGTGCAGTCCCTTAACTTCCTGCTCTGGGTTGGAGTTGTGCTGGCCATCCTCGCCGTCATCGCCTTCCTCGTGCGGAAGCTCACTGGCCGCCGCGCCTAACCTCTCGACAACGCTGTGTGGGGGCACCCCCGTTTCTCCCCCTGCCCCCACACATCCGTATCTCAAAACACCCCATCCCCGGCGACCCCGCCAGTAGAAAAGAGCTGAGATGACTATCGACCATAACGGTAGCAATGCGCGTGCCGTAGATTTTGGCGGCATCGAATTGCCACCAACCCAGCCGATCGACATGACGACGTTGCTCACCGGCGAGGTGCCGACTGCAGACGCTCATGGGATGCCTCATCCTGTGGCTGCCAGTTCCCACGCCAACCGCAATTCGGGTGACAACCCCATCGCCGAATGGCTCGGTGCCCTCTCGCCTCAGGCTGATAATCAGCTGCCCGATAGGCCGAACCGCCAATATCGCAATCCAACTCACGACTGATCCTCTCGATCAGCCTGACCGGGATGGACCCGCAGCGGGATGATGCATTCTCACGGCCACCGCTTCAGCTGCAGCGGCCGCCGCTCGCGTCGAACGCTACGCTCCCCGAGTCGCGACATACACCGTATTGGATGACACCCCACCGGTGAGTGCATTGTCGAAATCGACGGCGTGCGCGATCGGGTTCTCGAAGACCTGACCTAGGCGCTCCATGAATTCGTCGTCGGCCGGGTCATCCGACCAGAGCGCGAACACGCCGCCTTCGGCAAGATGAGCACGCACCCGCCCCAAACCGGCAACGGTATAGAGGTCGGCATGGCTGGGGTCGAGTTGGTGTCGCGGCGAGTGGTCGACATCCAGAAGGATCGCATCGAATTGCTGGGTGGGTTCGGCCCGCATCACGGCAAAGAAGTCGGCATGCGTGAGCGTAGTGCGGCTGTCTCCGGTCAGCTCAGCAGATACCGGAAGCAGGCCGCGCTGGTGCCAGTCGATCACGGCCGGAAGGGCGTCGATGACTTCGAGTGAGCCAACACGGGAATCGGCGAGAGCGGCAACGGCGGTGTAGCCGAGCCCTAGTCCCCCATTGACGACCCGAAGGTTGTCGCCGCTGACCGCAGCCAAGCCTAGGTCGGAGAGTGCGATTTCGGCGACGGTGAAGAGGCTCGACATGAGGTACTCGTCGCCGAGCTTCACCTCGTACACGTCAATGCCGAGCGTCGGTTCGCGTCGGCGCCGCAGGTTCAGCTCTCCCATCGGAGTCTCTTGAAAGTCGAGCTCTTCAAAGCGGGAGATAACCATGGGTTGAGCCTACGTGCAGTGGAGGCCGCGCCGGTTTTGTTCAGCGTCCAGCGGAAGGCCGTCGTGCGATCTGCACATTGACGCCATTCTCGCGGAGCCTGGTCACGTGGCGCTGGTCGATCCCCGCATCCACGATGACAACGTCGAAATCAGAGAGCGGAAGCATGGCATGCAAGGCTCGCTTCTCGAACTTTGTGGAGTCGGCGAGGAGCACCCTCACGCTGGCGGCCTCAAACATTGCGCGTTTGACGTCGACGGTTTCTAGGGTCTGATGAAAACAGATGTCATCGACGATGGCCGAGGTGGACATGACGAAAAGGTCCGCACGCAGCTCGGCAATCTCACGCACGGTCATCCGCCCCATGAAGGCGCTGCACCAGTTGTAGTATTCCCCGCCGAGACCGATCATCTCGATGCCGCGCGTGCCGCGAAGCTCGTTCATAATGGTGAGCGTGTTGGTGATGACTTTAAGTGGCGTTGTCGTGCTCAGGTGGGGAATGAGATGCATTGCAGAGGTCGAGTCATCGAGCATAATCGCCTGGTTCGGCTCGATGTACTCCATAGCTGCGAGTGCCATCGCTTCTTTCTCGGCATGCTGACGACCGACACGGTAGGCGTCACTTGATTCCACTAGAGCAGTGGATGTCGCGGTGGCTACACCTCTACTCTTGCGCAACAGTCCTTGGTCTTCGAGCTCGTCGAGGTCGCGGTGAATGGTCATCGCGCTGATGCCGAATTGCTCAGCAAGCTGCTCGATCCGCACTGACCCTTCTGCCATGACAACTTCGCTGATCGCGAGTTGCCGCGAATGTTGCCGGCCAGCTCGCGAGGGCAGATTGGAAGACATACTCGCCATCTAAAGCCTCCTGATTTTCACTACCGTAGCCCAGCGGCTTCGTCGATGATGCTCGCAAATGCTGCGGGATCGTGGGCGAACCTACCCAGGAAGAGCCCGTCGACTCTATTCCCGAGGGCGCTGAGCAGACCGGGCTTCGCGCTGCCACCATAGACTACCGCGGCATCGACAAGACCGATTTCGTCGATATGCTGCCGCAATTTTCGTATCACAGACACCACATGGGCCGACGGCGCTGGCTCGGCTTGGCCTATCGCCCACTCTGGTTCGTAGGCAACGACGAGGTCTCGCAGTCCCGTCGTATTCGCCATGGCGGAATCGAGCTGCGCGATACACAATTGGGCCGCGCTCTCGGCGTCAATCTGCTCAGCCTCGCCGACGCACAGCACCGGAGTTAGCCCGTTGCGAAGGGCAGCGGCAAACTTGAGACGGATCGTGAGGTCGTCTTCGTTAAAGATGCGCCGCCGCTCAACATGCCCGACCTCTACATAGGTGCAGCCCAGACGGGCGAGATCCGCTCCGCTCACTCCTCCGGTGTAGGCACCACGATCTTCCCAAAAAAGGTCCTGCGCTCCGACGGCGATGGGTGAGTCTGCAAGAACGTCAATGACGGCGCTGAGTGCGGGAAGCGAGGGAAGTACGAATAGACGCACGTGCCCTGAGATGACTAAGGGATGCACACGTGCCGTCTCCTTGAGCGCTTCGGCCCATTCGACGCTGGCGTCGACATCCAGATAGAGCTTGAGGCTTGCACCCAACGTCACGGGCGTTTGATGATCAGCCACAGGATCCGGTGCTCTCGTATCTTTCGATCTCCGCGACCTTCTCTGCGGAGGCGGATGATTCATCGAACTCGTAACTCAGCCACTCTCTGGCAAGTCGCCGTGCGAGCTCCACGCCGACGACGCGCTGACCAAACGTCAAGATTTGGGCGTTATTGCTGAGAACACTTCGTTCGACACTAAAGCTGTCGTGCGCGGTTACTGCGCGGATGCCGGGCACCTTGTTAGCGGCAATGGCGACACCGAGCCCAGTTCCGCAGACCAGGAGCGCTCGGTCGGCGCCGCCGTCACGAACGATCTCTGCGGCGGCGATGGCGATGGCGGGATACGCGGTGGAACCTGCGGCGTCAACACCGACATCGATGACCTCTGAAACTCGGGGGTCCTTCTCTAGGTCAGCTTTGAGCGCTTCTTTGTATTGGAATCCTGCTTCGTCTGAACCGACGACTACACGCCATGTGGGGGCCATAATGCTGCTCCTTAGTTTTTGGTGGTTATTGCGAGCACGTGGCCCGCTACGGTCATCGCCCTTGCGAGAGAAATCGCGCCGGGGTCGGGAGTTCCGAGGCTTTTCTCCATGTGCGGGCGGGCTCGTCCCATTCGAGGGAGCATGTCAGTGGTGGCGTCGGCAGCACGCGTCGCTTCACTCGCTGCAACCGTCCAGGCGGCAGAAAGCGATTCTCCCGCTGTGACCTGCGAGACAAGGGTTTCGGCGAATGGCACCAGCGCATCCACCATCGTCTTGTCGCCGACTTCGGCTTTGCCGTAGCTCTTGATGGAGGCGCAAGCTGCGGTGACTGCGTCCGAAACGTCTGATGCGGAGGGGGCACGTTCGTCGCCGATCCGTTCGCCAGCCGCTCGAAGCGCAGCACCCCACAGTGCTCCTGACGTTCCCCCGGCTTTGTCGGCCCAGGCGTCTCCCGCACGGATCAACACGGTTCCGGTGCCTGCGCCGCCGGCGACAGCCAAATCTGCTGCGGCAGCGGCTGCTCGAGTCCCCCGCTGCATGCCGATGCCGTGATCTCCGTCTCCGGCGATCGCATCTAGGCGACCAAGTTCGTCGGCGTCGCGCTCGATCATGTCTCGGATTGCTGCAATCACCGCTTGGGCGATCGGCCCTGCGGCGGCCGACTCTGCAGAGGCTGCCGGAATAGCCTCCGGAAGCTCACTACTGGTCGATTCACGAATGGATTCGGGGGTCTTGCTCGTTGGTGCAACGACGCCCTTGCGGTAGGCGGGCGTGTAACTGGGTGATGACCAAGCTTCTTCGAACTGGTCGTCGAGCCAGAACAGAGTCAATGAGATTCCGGCCATTTCGAAGCTGGTGGCGTATTCGCCGACCTCTGGCTCGACCACGGTGATGCCAGCGTCCGTGAGAAGTTTCTCGACCCCGGCGTAAATGATGAACAGTTCTTCGGACTTGACTGCGCCAAGGCCGTTCACGATGACTGCTGCACGAGCGCCGGCGGGAGAAATGTCGTGGGGAACTTCTTCGAGCAATCCAGCGACGAGACGAGCGGCGATCTCGTTTGCGGTGGGCAGCGGCACAACGTCAATGCCGGGTTCGCCATGAATTCCCATACCGACGGCCATCTGGCCTGCCGGAACAGTGAAGAGCGGTCCGCTCGCGCCCGGGAGCGTGCATCCGGAGAATGCCACACCGAGTGATCGGACTCTCGAGTTAGCACGGCTCGTGAACTCAACGACTTCGTCAAGACTCATCCCTTGTTCTGCAGCCCACGCGGCCGCTCGGAATACCGCTAGGTCTCCGGCGATTCCGCGACGCTTGGTGTGTTCTGCGGGTGACGCGCTGTAAATGTCGTCAGTAACGCGCACTGTGTGGCAAGGAATTCCCTCGTCGTTCAGTCGCTTCTCAGCCTGATCGAAGTTCAGAACGTCACCGGCATAGTTGCCGTAGGTAAAGAGAACTCCGGCGTCGGTGGCGACCGATTTGGCGGCCGAGTAGATCTGCTGGGCACTCGGTGACGCGAACACGTTGCCCATGGCCGCGGCGTGGGCAAGCCCGGCGCCGACCAGGCCGGCAAAAGCGGGGTAGTGTCCCGAGCCGCCGCCGATGACAACGGCGACCTGTCCAGCTGGTGTTGCTGTTGCTCGTGCGACTCCTCCAGTGACACGGCGCACGAGAGTTCTATGGGCGGCGACGAATCCGGCAGCGGACTCATCGGCGAAATCTGCCGGATCGTTCAGAACGTAGCTCATGGTGTCTCTCGTGACTAAAAGTGAGTGGTGTGGATGTGTTGCTGCGAGGTGGGGCGGATGCTCGTGCGAACGCGCATCCGCCCCCTCTGGTCGCCGCGGGGTGACCAAATTGTCAAACGGGATTAGCCGCTGTAGGTGAACGGATCCGTCATCTTGTCGACGTTATCTACGGTGATGAGGATGCAGTCAAACGACTGCTTCTCGGTCTCCGGAGCGTTGCCTGTCTTGATGAATTCGTCGGCCAGCATGACGGCTTCCTTCGCGAAGACTGCTACCGGCTGCAGCACTGTGTAGGCGAGTTCACCGGCGGTGACTGCGTCAACTGCGTCGGGCGAGCCGTCGAAGCCTCCAACAACAACTCCGTCAAGCTTTCCTGCTTCTTTCAGCGCAGCAATCGCACCGAGTGCCATCTCATCGTTACCCGAGATCACTCCGGCAAGACCGGGGTTCGACTGGAGCAATGACTGCATCTTGTCGTGGCCCTTGGTGCGGTCCCAGTCGGCTACCTCGGTGCCTACTTGAACGAGATCGGGGTACTGGCCGATAACCGTCGTGAACCCGTTGGAGCGTGTCTGAGCGTTGTTATCGGAGGGTGCACCGAACAGTTCAACGTAGTCTCCGACCTCACCCATCTGGGCGACCCATTCTTGGGCGCCGATAGCGGCTCCCTGGGCGTTGTTTGAAACGAGTTGTGCTTTCGCAAGCCCCGTTTCGTTGATCTCTGCGTTCACGAGGAACACGGGGATCCCGGCAGCATCAGCCTTCTGCACGGCCGCCACTGACCCGTCGGCGTTGGCCGGGTCAAGGATGATCGCGACTGACTTGTTCGAGATTGCGGTGTCAATCAGGGTGTTTTCTGTGTTGGTGTCGCCCTTATGGGCTCCAACGGTTGCCTCATAGCCGAGCTCCTCTGCTGCGGCTTTTGCGACATCCCCTTCGGTCTTCCAGTAAGGGTTAGCAGGATCGTTAACGATGATCGTGATCAGACCGCCGCTTTCTCCGCCTGCCGTACCGGATGAATCAGGTTCTGCCGCAGAGCATCCTGCGATTGTCAATACGACTGCACCCACGGTGATGAGGGCGGTAATTGCCTTCTTGCGCATCATGAGATGCGTCCTTTCTGTTGGTTATCCCTTGGTGATTCTTCTATTTGTGCAGCGCAGTGAATCCTGTGCTGCACGGCAAATCAGTTCTTGCCGACGGGGGTCGGAGGTTCCTGATTCGACGTCGAGGTGGCTGCCTTGGTTGCGCTCTTGGCCCGGGCTGCGGGGCGACGACGGCGGCCGTACTGCACGCTGTTGAGGAGCACTGCGATGACGATTACTGCGCCGATGAAGACCATCTGCCAGTAGGCGGAGACTCCGACGATCACGAGGCCGTCTGAGAGGAATCCAATGACAAACGCGCCGAGTAGTGTGCCTTTAACACTGCCGCGGCCTCCCATGAGCGACGCTCCTCCGATAACTACTGCCGCAATGGCGGTGAGCTCGTAGGTGTTTCCTGCCGTCGGGCTGGCGCTTGTCAGCGTTGAGGCGAGGATGAGTCCGGCAATTGATGCGCAGATTCCTGAGACGACGTAGACCCAAATTTTCACTCCGCGCACCGGAACTCCGGAGAGTTCAGCTGCACGTTCGTTTCCACCGGAGGCGTAGAGCCAGCGACCGAAGACAGAACGGCTGAGAATCAGGCCGAGCACAATCGCGATGATGCCCATGATGAGTACACCGATGGGGATGTTGAAGATGCGGTTGAAGCCGAGCCACGCGAATCCGGTGTTGCCTAGTTCTGAGTCACCAGACAGCTTGTTAATGGTGAGACCGTTGGTCATCAGCAAAGCGAAACCGCGGACAACGTAGAGCATTCCTAGGGTGGCAACGAACGGCGCAACGTTGAATCGGGAGATAAGGAAGCCGTTAACAAATCCGATCGCAGCGCCGACCCCGCACGAGATAATGACCACGACGGGCACGCTGGGGTAAAGAACTACGCCGAAGATGTTGAGCGGCACTCCTTGCATCAAGAAGCCGGCGATCACCGCGGAGAATCCCAGGGTTGACCCGACCGAGAGGTCGATTCCGCCATTGAGCACCACAAGCAACATCCCCATGCCGAGGATCGCGTAGATCGCCACGTGGGAGGCCATGATCAGCAGGTTTCCCGTGGTCAGATAATTTGGCGAGAGCATCGAGAAGACGATGATGATGAGGATCAGCGCAAGAAACGCTCGCCCCTCAATCAGCAGCTTCGTGATGGATAACTTTTTCTTGTTCTCTGTGATGGTCGTTATTGTCGTCGTCATTGTCGATCCGTCCTGGGGTGCGCTACGCGGCCACGGCTTCGCCCGAGGCGGCCATGATCATCTCTTTGGTTGCATCGGGGCCGAACTCGGCGGAGATCTGTCCGCGGCGGAGCACAATGATGCGATGGGCAATGCTGAGGCACTCGCCGACCTCGGAGGTGGAGTAGACCACCGCGAGGCCTTCGCGAGCTCGCTCGGCGAGCAGGGTAAATACTTCGGCTTTGGCACCGATATCGATTCCGCGGCTGGGTTCGTCAAGCAGCATCACTCGTGGCTCGGTAGCGACCACTTTGCCGATGACGACCTTCTGCTGATTGCCGCCCGACAGCGAACCGATGGGCAGTTCTGGCCCGGGAGTTTTGACTGTCACCGTGCCGATGAGGTCCTCTGCTCGACTCTTTTCGACTCGATGCGAGAGGAGCCCGTTGACGACTGAGTCGCGCAGGCTGGCAAGGGTGAGGTTGGATCCGACGTCGAAGGTCTGCACGAGACCGTCACGCTGGCGGTCCTCAGGGACCAGGCCGACGCCGAGCGCGATACGTTCAGCGATCGACTCTTTACCCAGCGGTCGGCCATCCAACACAATTGCGCCGCTTTCGACTGGTTCGCGGCCAGCAATGGCTTCGAGAAGTTCGGTTCGTCCAGCACCCATCAGCCCGTAGAGGCAGACGATCTCGCCGGCGCGAACATCAAGGTCAAGGTCATTGACCACGACGCGTTCGGCATTTTCCCGGTCCAGAACGCGTAAGCCTTGAACGCTCAGCACGGTGTCGCCGAATTCGTAGCCTGTGGGTGGTGAACCGAGGTCGAAGTTTTCGCCAACCATGTTGCGCACGATCCACTCAAGATCGATATTTGCGCGCTCGTCCTTGGCAGTCATTGCACCATCTCGCAGCACAACGGCGTGGTCGGTAACTTCCAACGCTTCCTCGAGATGGTGGGAGATGTAGACGATGGCAACGCCGCGGGCGGTGAGGTCGTGGATGATTGTGAAGAGGATCTCGACTTCGGCTGCAGCCAGCGCCGAGGTCGGTTCATCCATGATGAGGATTCTGGAGTTGACCGAGAGCGCACGGGCGATCTCGATGATCTGTTGCTGCCCGACTCTGAGGTCAGAAACTAGGGTGTCTGGCTCGATCCGAAACTGCATCTCCTCAAGGAGCACGAGAGTCTGTCGAGTTTCCTCGGCATAGTCCACCCCAAATGGCCCTCTGATTTCCCGACCCATGAAGATGTTGTCGCGCACAGAAAGGTTCGGGGCAAGGCTGAGTTCTTGGTGAATGATCGAGATTCCCCGATCGCGGGCATCCGTCGTGGAAGTGAACACGACTGGCTGGCCGTCGAGAATGATGTTTCCCGAGGTCGGCTGTTCGACACCAGACAGGATCTTCATCAGCGTCGACTTACCTGCACCGTTTTCACCGAACAGGGTGGTGACAGTGCCGGACCGAATCTCGAAGTTAACGCCTTTGAGCGCGTGGGTTCCGCCGTACTGTTTCACGATGTCACGTGCCTCGAGCACGACGTCGTCGAGTACGTCACTCATTGGATCGTCATCTCTACCGGTGTGACCAGCCAGGAGCTGGGGTTGATCAGCGTAAAGGCGCCGGTGATCTCGACCGTTGCGCCGGTGAGGTTAGTCGTGTCCACGTTTGCGAGCACTTGCGTTTTGAGCTCTTCGTTGAGAGCAGCGGCGGCGTTTTGGTAGTCGATCTGGTTAACGAACTGCCCGAATTCGATCTCACCGGTCGCGTCTCGCAGTTCGGTGCCGTTGATTGCCGGGCCGGTCTGGATGCGGATCAAGAGGTCACCAGCGATGCCGTCGACAGCAACCTCGTAGATCCCTGACTTTCCTTCTCCGACTATGCCGGTAAAGGTGGTGCTGTAGACGGCGCCGCCAGAGCTCTGCACGGAGTACTCGGTGGCAGCAGCAGCGGGATCCTCGGCGATTGCGGCAGCGAGAGTTTCGGCGTCGGTTGCTTGATCAGCGATAGCTGATTGCACGCCGGGGAACGTCTCTCCCCCATAGCTTGCGGCATCGAACTTTTGCGTTCCTTGGGCGAGCGGGTCGTCTGCTGGCACGATCTTGGTACCAAGAATCATCCCGATGAGAACAACGACGATTGCTCCTATCCCGATGTACCGTTTGGTCGCCCGAGAGAGCGGGCTCCGTACTGCCTTCGTGGCCGTCGCTGGCGTGGTGGAGGTGCTCACGGAATCAGTACTCTGGATTCGGCGTCGTTGGGGCGAATCTGGAGCTTGCGCCCGGTGCCCGCGCGGAACAGGTCGAGCGCTTGCTGATAGTCATCAAGCGTGAAGGAGTGACTGATCATTGCTGTGGCGTTGACCGCTCCGGCCTCGAACATTTCGACGGCACGACCGAAGGAGTTGAGCACGGCCATGGTGCCGACGATAGAAATCTCATCGCGGTAGATACGGAATGGTGAAAACTTTGCGGTGCCGTCCGCTGGCGCGACGCCGAAGTCCTGGAAGAAGCCGGCCGGTTTCACTCGCGTGAGTCCGTCTTCGATGGCGCGGAGGTTGCCGGTGCAGTCGATGACGACATCCCACTTCTCGCGGTCGGCGTCATCAGCTGAGGTGTAGCGCAGGTCGATTCCGCACTCTTCTGCGACGCCAAGGCGGTCAGGGTTTAAGTCAATGATGGTGACGGATGCCGCACCGGTGCGGGTGGCGAGTTGCGCCATGAGCAGCCCCATGGTTCCAGCACCGTAGACGAGCACGTGGTCGCCGAGCCGGCGAGGCAGAACGTCCCAGCCTCGGATCGCGCAGGCGAGGGGCTCGATGAGGGCGGCCTCGTAGATGTCCGTTTCGGGCTTGAGCTTGTACACATTACTGGCCGGCGCAACGAAGTATTCCTGAGAGGCGCCATCAGAGGCGACAACACCGAGTCCGTTCCAGAAGCGGCACAGATTCTGATGCCCGTTGATGCAAAACTCGCACTCACCACAGGTGGTGCTGGGGTTGATGGCCACGTTGTCGCCGACGGCGAAGTCGAACACCTTGTCGTTGACGGCCTCGCCGAGGGCGACGATCGTTCCGGTGGCCTCGTGCCCCGGGACTAGTGGGAAAATTGTGCCTTCGAACTCCCCATCGAACACGTGGGTGTCGGTTCCGCAGATGCCGACCGCGGCGGTCTTAATCAGAATTTCTTTGTAGCCGGGTGTAGGTCTCGGCCGTTCTTCTAGAGCGAGCTCTCCTTGAGACGTGAAAACTACTGCGCGCATCTTTGCTCCCGATTTACATTTCCCTCGGCGCATTTACCTTCGCGTCGTTGGGAGGTTGTGAGGTTCCACGAAAGAGAATATTTCGTGTGGCATTCGCGCATTCATCTAACATGAACGCGTTAGAAACACCATAAATGGCGATAGGAGCCGTGTCAAGTTACCAACGAGACTGGCGCTATGAACCGCGTCGCCGCCATTGTTTTCACGCTGGCAATCACATCTTCGGCCGACGAATTCACGCCATGTCAGGCGTTGTGCAATTCTCAGACCGGAGCCATCGGCGCTCAGTATGCTGAGGCGATGAATGACCTCTCGTGGGATGGCTGCATCAATGCTCGAGATTCAGGCAGGTTGCCCACATCTCTTTCTCGCACCGGCGAGACCGTGTCGGGCAGAATCGCTCGCGGCCCACGGCGAGAACGGCTTATTGTGGCTGGCTGGGATGCGGCCCGCGCGTGGGGACTAACGTCAATCGTCGATCTTCGCTGCGCCGACGAGGTGGGTGTCGGCGAGGGC
Source organism: Rhodoglobus aureus (assembly GCF_039527955.1). NCBI lineage: Bacteria > Bacillati > Actinomycetota > Actinomycetes > Micrococcales > Microbacteriaceae > Rhodoglobus > Rhodoglobus aureus. The sequence continues at coordinate 33,223 of NZ_BAAAKW010000014.1, forward strand.
GACCCGCACATTCCGGCAGCAACTCTCGCCGGGATCTCGATCGTGAATGCGCCACCTGAGAATCAAGACGACCCCGAATTTGTGAAGTTCTGTTTTCCCATTCTCGACTCCCCCGAATACTGGACTCACAACTGGCGCCTCCAACCCCACCTGGTGCGCAGCCCTCTCGAAGCGATCGCCGCCTCGCAACCCGGCACCCTCGTGCACTGCAGCGCAGGTCGGGACCGCACCGCACCGGCATGATCAGTGCTCTGCTCCTCGGCAACGCTGGAGTCGCGCCAGACGCGGTGGCCGCCGACTACACCGCCTCCGTTCATACCATGGCCGCCGTCGCGCAACTTGCCCCCGGAGTTGCACCCCAGTCAGTACGCTCCCGAGACGACGTTGACGAGTGGATGCTCGACAAACTTCCCATCGTGAGGCACGCAGCTTCGCACACTACCGAGATCTTCGATCTGCTCGACGTCTCGAATGACACTCGCGCAGCGTTGCGTGCACTGCTCATTGCGCACTACAACTAGCCACCACGGCGGGCTCGGGTTCTGAAACGAAACTGTCTGCGCCACTGTTAGCCTCAATTCAGGTCTGAACAGGCTCCGCCAAACTGGTATTCCGACCCGTTTGACCGCCATGAAATCCGATATTGGGATGGCATCCAGTGGACCCACCATGTCTCGTCACAGGGGCGCCAGTCACTCGATCCTCCCGTCGAGAGCGCGCCAGTTCACGCCATCAAGCAAGCCAATAAGAAAGTTCAGCAGCAGGTCCGGCAAGCGGGTGTCGCAACTCGCGCTCAGGTCGGCGGCGGAACGCTCTTCACAGAACCAGTACTGGTGGTAAGCCAGAAGGCCAAGCTTTTTGAGGTCAACGCTGAATACGCTGTCTACGACCAGCATGGCCAGCAGATTGGCGCCGTGCAAGAGCTCGGCCAAAGCATTCTCAAGAAGGCTATGGCTGGTCGAGCTGATGGGTCAAGAACGGTGAGGCTGCAGGTCGTTGATCTGAATGGACGCGTGCTGATCGCGCTCACCCGGTCAGCGAAGATTTTGCGTTCCAAGGTTATAGTGCGCGACGCCAACGGCGCAGAACTGGGCCAAATCGTGCAGAAAGATTTCGGCATTATCGGCAAGAGCCGGTTCCTTTTCGAGTCTGGCGGCAAGACTCTGGGTTCTATCAACGGTGAAGATTTCAGCGCCTGGGACTTCAACATTCAGGACGCGACTGGAGATGAGGTCGCCCGGATCACCAAGACATTGGCGGGGCTAACCAAGGAGTGATTTACGAAGGGTGACAACTACGTTGTGCAAGTCCACCGGCCAGTAGAAGAGCCACTCCGCTCGCTCGTTATCGCTTCAGCTCTCGCCGTGGACACAGTGCTCCGTCAGGGCAATTCCCGCTGAGCGCACTCCCCCGGTTGATGTTCAGCCACCTCACGAAGCGGAGCTGGGGCGCCCAATCACGCCAGCTCGAACGAGCAACACGTAAAGCTGGCAGCCGAGGCAGTAGTCGAACACCGCGTTGAGGAATGCGGCGACAAACGCCATGGCTGCAAAGATTACGAGCGCGTAGGGCACGGCAGCAAGATGCAGCACGATACCGATCACGGTGATGACGAATCCGACACCCTGTGAGAATGTCGGCGGACGTGGATCTTCGAGGTGGCTAGGAGCACTGAACCAACGACGAACGGTGCTCTTGAAGAGCAAGCCATACGGGTGACGCTTAATCCCTGCGAACGCTCCCCAGGCGAAAAGTAGAGCGATGATGCTGAACAGGATGAAGGCCGGTTGAGTGGCCCTCTCCGCAATCGCGGCGGGTAGGGATCCAGCAGCATCCAGCCCTAGTCCGATCACGGTGAGGAGCAGTATCGCTGTGATTCCGGCACCGAACCGGGGTCCGCGCGGGTCAATCCCGTCCTTTCCCGGCTTCGCTGCCAAGGCCGCCTTCGAATCAGAAAGTTGCGTCGGCTCCGGGCTGAGTGGTTGATTCACGGTCGTTGTCATCGCTATCTTGTTTGCTGAAAGTGGTCGTTAGACAAGAACCGGGCTAAGCATCCGGTCTAGTTCGGCTCTCACGTCGTTTATCTTAGGAGCACCGCCGATGCGGGCCTGCAGCACGCCATTGCCATCGAGAATGAACGTAGTAGGCGACTGCAGCAGGTTGAATTTGTTCGCAATCTCAGGCCGTGAAGTCACGTCAATGTTGACGTGGACTACCGCCCCTGTTCCGTCATCAAGATCTGTGGCGAGACCACTCAGAAGCGTGTGGGTCGTTTTGCAGGGGGTGCACACCTCGGTAGAGAACTGGAGCAGTGTCACGCGGGTGCCCAACTCGGGCGCACCGGGAATCGAGATTCGATTCTCATTGGCTGCCGAAGTGGTTCGGGCTCGCTGGATGCGGCCGGTTCGGGCACGCCAGACGAATCCCAGCACGGTGGCCAGAGCCACCAGGCCGAGAAGCACAGTCAGGGTTTCCAAGGTATTCACCTTTCCAGAGTATTAGGGGTTCACCCGCGTCGACGTTGTGTGACGCGAGGTTACTCAAGGTAAGTCTCGTGCTGCTTCGGATATTCCGAGGAGCGCCAGAAAAGTGGCATTCCTCGGAACGGTGGCGCCTAGATGCTGACGTGGTCCTTCACCGCAGCTTCCATGTCCGCGAGTCCGGGAGCCATGGCGGCATCAACGGCGAGCGGGTCGGCAGCGTTTAATTGCTGCAATCCGCGGCCGTCCGGTGCCGAGGCATTGATCTCGTGCTCGCCTGCGACAAGTCCGGTCATCACCTGAGTGACAACATCGGCTACGGGGCGACGTTCCCAGTCAGCGTTCTGAGTGCTCATCATCGCGGTGTCGGTGGCGCCCGGGTAAACAGTTGCTACGTGCACGCCGGTGCCATGGAGTTCGCGGCGCATTGCTTCGCCAAAGGCTGCGAGGCCTGACTTGGTGGCAGCGTAGACGGCGTAGAACGGCATGGCGACGAGAGCAATCTCGCTTGAGATGTTCAGGATGAGGCTACCGTTGGCTGCTCCGCTGGTGCGAAGTTGTGGCAACAGTGCCTGGGTGAGAAGTACTGGTGCGGTGAGGTTGAGGTCGATCATCGCGGTGACTTCTGCTGCGGTGGATTCTTCGAGTCGACCGGCCCGCACGTTGCCAGCGTTGTTGACGAGGAGGTCGATGGTGTCCCACGACTTCACGGCTTCGGCTACACGGTCTGCGGCATCCGTCTTACCTAAGTCTTGGACGAGAATTTCGGAGGTGCCGCCCGCAGCCTGCACGAGGTCGGCAGTCTGCTGCAGTGTTTCGTCCTTGCGGCCAACGAGCAGCAAGTGTGCGCCTTTGGCGGCGAAATCGAGGGCGAGTGCCTGCCCGATTCCCTGACCTGCTCCGGTGACAATTCCGCGACGGTTGTTGAGATCCATTTTGGGGATCCTTCCTATTGTGGGGACGGGTCGGGGTGGCGACCCAGAAAACAAACTCTCGTTATGTACCGAACGGTACCATAGTGATCTGCAATTTGTTACCGAAAGGTTCCAAACTCGCAAGAAGCGCCGTAGGATGAATCAATGAGCACCATTGCGAACGCGCCAACCGGCCGCCCCCGGCTCTTTGACGAAGAAGAGGTCCTGGCCGCATTGACGTCAATGTTCTGGTGCCAGGGCTACAGCAAGACCTCGATGGCAGACATCGTTGAGGCCAGCGGCATGCACAAGCCCAGCCTCTACCGCACCTTTGGCAGCAAAGAAGAGCTCTTCGCAATTGTGCTGCGGCGCTACCTCTCTGAGCGGATCGCCATGTTCACGAGCATGATTGAGCAGGCGGGCCCCGGCATCGAGGGCGTGCACAACTTCCTCAGCCTGTTCGAGGCGGATGCGGTCACAGAACGCGGCCGCGACGGCTGCCTGATGGTGATGGCTTCAAACGAACTCCGTGGCGCTCTGCCCGGCTACGAATTCTCCGCCGACTACAGGCAACAAATGGGCGACTGCCTCCACATCCTTGTCGCGCGCGCGGTACCCGACGCTGAGGACGCGCTCACTCAGGCGCGCACAGACCTATTAACGACGTACCTGCTGGGGCTGCAGGTGGTCATGCGTGCCGGAGCCGACGCTGACGAAATCCATCAGCAGCTCAACGCCATGCACGTCACCGTCGACACCTGGTGAACCGGGCCACCCAAGGCGGGCGTTGGCGCCGAGCAGGAGCGGGAGCTACAGCGAGGCACCTGCAGCAGTGGCTTCGGGCACTTCACTAAGCCGCCCCGTCGCGACGTCATAGATGTAGCCATAAACCGGGATTTCGTTCGGGACCAGAGGGTGCGCCTTGATCCGCGTAACGTCTTCGAGCACGCTCTCCGCTTGGTCGGCAATGGTCAGCCAGTCGATGTATTTCGCCTCGGCGGAGCCCGGACCGGTACCGAAGTCTTCGAATCCGGCTTCGCCCAAAGCAGCTGTCTCCAAGCTGTTGGCCAATAGCCCACGCATGACGCCGTCGGTGAAGAACTCCATCCCGCAGTTGGTGTGGTGAATAACGAACCACTCCTTTGTTCCTAGGAGCTTGTACGAGATGACGAGCGACCGTATCGCATCGTCGGATGCTCGTCCTCCCGCATTGCGGATGACGTGCGCGTCGCCTTCGCTCAAGCCTGCATACTTTGCCGGGTCGAGGCGCGCATCCATGCAGGTCAAGATCGCAAAGCCTCGAGCTGGCGGCAGCGGCAACTCGGACTTGTCACCGAAACTCTCGGCATAGGCGGCATTGGCGGAGAGCACTTCGTCGAGCACTGGCATGGCGGACTCCTTCTGGGTTCGGGGTCAGCGGCTTGTGTCGCTGACACGGGAAAAGCCTAACCATTGATCCTGAGTCAGAACCATTTGTTTCGCCTGATGTCGACCGCACAATCGCACACTCGCTCAGTATGCTGAGGCGATGGATGACCTTACCTGGGATGGCTACATCAACGCCCGAGATTTGGGCGGCCTGCCAACCCCGTTGTCCGGCACTGGGCTGACTGTCGCCGGTCGGGTCGCACGCGATCCGCGCCGAGAACGCCTCACCGCAGCCGGCTGGCAAGCAGCACATGCGTGGGGTCTCACCTCAGTCGTAGATCTCCGCTGCGCTTACGAGATCGGTCCCGGCGAAGACGACCCCGAAGTTCCGGCAGAAGCTCTCGCTGGAATCGCCATCGTCAATGCACCCACCGAAGATCAAGACGACGCCGAGTTCATGCGGGTCTGCGTTCCCATTCTTGACTCCCGCGAATATTGGGCCCACAACTGGCGGCTCCAACCCCACCTAGTGCGCGGCGCTCTCGAAGCAATCGCATCTTCACGACCGGGCACGCTCGTGCACTGAAGCGCAGGGCGTGACCGCACCGGGATGATCAGCGCCCTCCTCCTCGGCAACGCTGGAGTCTCCCCCGATGCTGTCGCAGCCGACTACGCCGCCTCCGTTCACGCGATGGCGAGCATCGCGAATCTCGCACCTGGGGTGGATCCGCAGCGGACACGGTCAGCAGCCGAGACCGATGAGTGGATGCTCGACAAACTCCCTATCGTTCGCGATGCAGCCGCGCGGACTATTGAGATCTTCGACCAGCTCGGCGTATCAGCCGCGACGAGAACGACTTTGCGCGCGCTGCTCCTCGAACACTAGCCGCGAGCGTCCTGCTGGCGACCTTCAGTCCGGTTTTTCCTGGCTGAAGGCCACGAGGCGAGCTTGCATATCCCAGTACGGAGTAGCAGCGGGCACGTGTTTTCCGTCGCGCAGGACGGTGACGCTGCGGATGTCGTCCGCGGCCGCTAATCCGGGCACAAAGATCCCATCGGCCCCGGCGTCGGCATACCCACCAGCGCGGAGTAAGACAGCGTCAACAGTGGCTTGTTCGCCAAACCAGAGGTTGTCGACCCGGGCATTGATGAACACATCGGGGTTACGTTGCTTGACGGCAGCGATCTTCGCAGCAAAAACGGCTGAATCAACCAAGTGTCCGTCCTTGCTGTCTTCTAGGTTGACTCCGACTACTCCCATGGCCGCCAGTTCGGCCACGAAATCCGCAACCTCGGCGGGGTCGTCAGAGTAGCCGTCCTCGATGTCCGCAGTGACGTGAACAGGTAGTCGGCACATCTGCGCCACCAACGCTGCGGTTGCCGCCTTGGTAACGCCACCACCATCGGGCAGACTCGCACTGGCCGCAACGCCAAAGCTGGTGGTGCCGACGGCAGCAAAGCCAGCCGTCGGCAACGCTAAGGCTGAACCGACATCCCAAGCATTGGGCAGCGGGAGAGGCGCATCCTCGAAGTGGAGATCTCGAAAAGTGGCCACCGTCATTCTCCTCCCGCGCGAACGGCTAGATCTCGGGATCGCCTAGCGGCGTCTGTTCGGCCCTCACCGCAGTGTCTCTTGCTGGCGGGGCCGGTGCCGGCTGTTCCACGGAGTGGCGACCAGGCTGCGGTTTCTGGTGCCCCATTTCACCACCCCGTCGACCGCCGTAAGGTCGCCCGTGATCGGCGTACTCTTCACGGAAGAATCCGATTCGCCATTGCCCCATCTCCATCCGGGCACCCGTGCGCAGCACCCGCCCACCCGCGTGCTCGTCTGGTAGCGGCAGTGAGCCTCCGCCGACTTCGCCCAGTGAATACAGCACGTACTCGTCATCTGATTCATGGTGGATTTGGGCGTGGAAAGGCTCCAAACCCGCAAGCTGCAGGTCTGCCGCAGGCGACGAACCAATCGTGGTGATACCCGGCGAAAGTTCAACCTCTCGGGGCATTTGGCCATTCCACGTCTCGGAACCGACAATGAAGAAGAGTCGGGGCCGGCCTGCCCCAAACGAATAGTGCGTTGTGGTGATCTTCCGACGAATCAGGCGATCGAAAGTCGGTACAAGGGGCCACGGGGTTGCTGGTGGGAGTAGCGCCGCCGGAGAATTCGAGGATCCAGTACTGCGGCGCCGAAGCAACGGCGCTAGCGCCTTGCGACTGCCGAGCCCGATATGGGCGGAGCCGGTGAGCACACGCTGCGTGACTGATGCCTGCACAGCACCAAGCTTCACGATCACACCGTCGGGGCCCGAGAGGGAGACGGTGAGTCCACGCTCGGCGAGTGCAGTGGCGAGAACGCGAAGATCCTTGAGCCTGATCGTTCTGGACTGCACGAAGAGTTCGGGCTTGCTCGAATACACCTCAATGTCGAGACCGCTGGCCGTAATGGTGCCGGTCATTTGCTCCGACTCAACTGCGGCGGTGTCTGGTGACGCAGTTGAAGTTTCGGTCGGCTCGACGATTGGCTCCTCGAGAGAGAATGCCAGATCGATGTCGAGTCGAGTTGTGGCGCTCATCGCTACGGGGCGATCGGTTCGGTGCCGGAACCCTCGCTCGTGGTGATTTTCAGGGTGCCGTTCAGCTTCCAGACGGCCCGTGGAGCATCCGGTCCAACGTCACGCGGAACTTCGACGACCATGTCGACGAAGCTGTAGTTGATGACTGCGCTCTTACCGGTGAGGTACGACCACATCTCTTTGCCAAGATCGGTCCAGTCCTGGATGTTGTGCACATCGGGGCCGGCGGTGTTCGAAGCGGCTGTGGGGTTCTCGATGTCGGACATGATTTCTTCCTTTTCGCTTACGTTCAGGAATCAGGCAGCCATCGTGTTTGACTCCGCCCACTGTAAAGCAAAGATATCTGAGGCCGTCCTCGCGGGGAAGTCCCTTAAGCGAGATCTAGGCGATTCTCAGCGGGGGTCATCTTGGCCAGCCGCTGCTCGTTGGCACCGCGGTAATGTTCAGGGCGTTGCGAAGATGGTTGGAATCCAAGCGCGGTCGACGATGGTGGCATAGATTGGATGAGCGGCTGCCGCACGGCCGCCTGCGGCAATCGCATGCTGAAGCTCAAGAGCGGAACATCTGTGAACGATACGTCTACCTCAGTCGAGTTCTCCCTTGTGCAGGACCCACCTCCGGAGATTTCCGAGGAGGATGCCGCGGCTCTCGCCGACACGCTATTTGGGATTGACGCTACGGCCCGTTCGCTCGGCAGCCATCAGGACCGCAATTTCCTTCTGGACGGCTCGCATGAGCGTACGCTCCTGAAAATCTCTAATCCCGCCACCACGAAAGCTGAGCTCGAGGCACAATCGCTCGCCGCCGCCCACCTCGCCGCACGAGATCCCAGCATCCGGGTGCCCCTCACCCGCACCGGACGTGACGGCACAGTCGTACAGCAACTCTCGGTCGACGGCCAGCAACTGCACGCGCGCCTGCTCGACTTCGTCGACGGCACACCCCTTTCTGGCGGGCGCTACCTCTCCCCCCACGCTGTGCGTGCGATCGGAGCGCTCGCAGCTCGTGTCGCGGTAGCTTTCGCGGACTTCGATGCCCCCGGCATTGAGCGCACCAACCAGTGGGATCTCCGCCGCGCTTCGGCCGTGCTCGACGCGCTCCTACCTCACGTCGATGACGAAGCGCTCCGCGCGCGCCTTCGAGAAGCAAGCGACGCCGCTTGGGAACAGGTGTCATCCTTATCCGCTGGGCTTCCCATCCAAACAATCCACGGCGACCTCACCGACGACAATGTCGTCTCGAACGACGCCCTCACGGGAATTCCGGACGGGATCATCGATTTCGGTGACATCAACCACAGTTGGGCTGTCGGCGAGATCGCCATCACGGTTTCCTCCCTTTTGCACCACGCCGGAGCCACGCTGCCGTCCGTCCTGCGTGCCGTAACCACGTACCACTCGATCCGCCCACTCTCACTAGCGGAGGCGGAAGCTCTCTGGCCTCTCGTGGTGCTCCGCAGTACAATCCTCGTCGCGAGCGGCCACCACGTGCAATCGGCCGACCCCGACAATGAGTATGCGAGCGAGAATTTGCTGCACGAGCTGCGCATCTTCGAGCAGGCCACTTCGGTTCCGCTGGCCGTCGCGAACGAACTCGTTCGCAGTTCGGTCGGACACGATGTGCGGCTCGCCAGCCTGCCATCGGGCGGAACGCTGTTCCCGGCGCTGAATCCACGCACGGTCGCAGTGCTGGATTTTTCGGCAACGAGTGCGGCACTCGATAACGGGCGCTGGCTCGAAGACGGCGCCGAAGCGGAGATTGCCGCCGAAGCGATCAGCCCTGGCGCCTCCGTCGCGATGACCCGTTTCGCCGAGCCCCGGCTCACCCGCGCGCGCGTTCCGATCGATCCAGAGCCCCTGAATACTCCGCTCAGTATCGAGCTCACTGTGGCCAAGCCGCTCGACGTGACCGCTCCTTGGCCGGGCATTGTCACGCACAGCGCTGACGGTGTTGAGTTCCGCGGCAACGGCGTGGTTCTCACCCTTGACGGTGTTGAAGCACTGGTTCCCATCGGCTCTGAGCTGGAGGCTGGCGCGCAAATCGCCCGCGTTCAGACGCGGCTCTGCGTGCGAGCGTCGCTCGGCGATGTCGAGGTGCCCCGGTTTGTCAGCCCAGAACTCGCCGCCGCCTGGCGCACTCTTGCCTGCGATCCAACACCGCTCGTGCTCGGCCAGACGCTTCCCAGCACCGACCGCGATTCGGCCGCCCTTATTGCTCGCCGACGTGGCACCGTCGCCGATGCCCAGGAGTTCTACTACGACGAGCCTCCGATGATGGTGCGCGGCTGGAAGGAATACCTCGTCGATGCCGATGCGCGGGTCTACCTTGACGTACTCAACAACGTCACCTCGATCGGCCACGCGCACCCGCGCCTCGTCGATGCCGTCACTCGGCAGTGGAGTCTCCTGAATACCAATTCTCGCTTCAACTATCTGGAGGTCGTGGATTTTTCGGAGCGTTTGAGCGCGTTGCTCCCGGATGCTCTCAGCTCAGTTTTTCTCGTCAATAGTGGCTCGGAGGCGGTCGACCTCGCGCTGCGCATTGCCCGGGCCTGGAAAGGACGCCCTGATGTGCTTGCCGTTCGCGAGGCGTACCACGGCTGGACTTATCTTTCGGATGCCGTATCTACGTCGATTGCCGACAACCCTGACGCCCTCAGCACACGCCCGCACTGGGTGCACACCGTCGACGCCCCGAACACTTACCGCGGTAAATACCGCGGCACCGAGTCCAGCCGCTACGCCGACGAGGCGGTGGCCGAGGTCGAACGCTTGGCCGCCGCCGAAACCCCGGCCGGCGCCTTCATTGCGGAGACCTTCTACGGCAACGCGGGTGGGATCGCCCTGCCCGACGGCTACCTCGATGCGGTCTATAACGCAGTGCGCAAACACGGCGGCCTCGCGGTCGCCGACGAAGTTCAAGTCGGCTACGGCCGCCTCGGCGAGTGGTTTTGGGGCTTCGAGCAGCAGGGAGTTGTGCCGGATATCGTCGCGGTCGCCAAGGCGATGGGCAATGGGCATCCGCTCGGTGCAGTGATCACTACTCCGGAGATCGCCGCCCACTACCGCTCGCAGGGCTACTTCTTCTCTTCAGCGGGTGGCAGTCCGGTGTCGAGCGTTGTCGGTCTCACCGTGCTCGATGTGATCCGAGATGAGAAGCTGCAGGAGAATGCGGTCGAAACCGGCAGCTACCTCAAGAAGCGGCTTGCCGCGCTTGGCGAACGCCACCCGCTCGTGGGAACCGTGCACGGCAGCGGTTTCTATCTCGGTCTTGAGTTCGTGCGAGACCGAGAAACGCTGGAACCTGCCACTGAGGAAACCGAGGCTATTTGCGAGCGCCTGCGTGAGGTGGGCATCATCGTTCAACCCACGTCGGACCACCAGTGCGTGCTGAAGATCAAACCGCCGATGTGTCTTACGCGCGCGAGTGCCGACGCCTTCGTGGATGCCCTTGATCAGGTACTGACGACCGGGTGGTGAGACTGACAGGCTAGGTAGCTATTCTGTTGCCCACACAATGTCGTGCAACGGAAAAGAGGAACTCATGCCTTACTTCACCGTAAATAATCATGCCCAGGCTGGCACTGGCGACCATGAAGTTCATGACTTGGCGTCGACACGAGGCTGTCTGCCTAGCGCCGAGAACCGTACCGATCTTGGCGTGCACGCAACATGCAGCGATGCTGTGGATGCCGCGAAGACCCAATTCCCCAAGGTCAACGGTTGCTTCTGGTGCGCGATAACCTGTCACACGACCTAACGCCGCGTACGCCGGTAATGTTTGACCATGCCGAACCACATCCTCATCTCTGGCCCAGTGTCGTGGAACAGCATCGTCTATCTCGATCACCTGCCCGAACCTCGCCCTCACATGCAGTTCGCGCTGGAAGACTTTGAGACGGTTGGCGGCACCTCCGCCGGAAAGGCGCTGCACCTTACCGGGCTGGGACGAAACGTCACCTGCCTTACAGTGATGGGCGACGACGAGGCTTCTAGAAGGCTGCGCCCGGTGCTCGAATCCGCTGGCATAGAGCTGGCTGCGGCAACCATTCCTGGCCCCAGTGAACGGCATGTGAATCTGATGACGCGGGCAGGCGAGCGAGTGTCGCTCTACCTGTCGACTCCAGTATTCCAAGAGCCGGATGTCGTGCAGTTTCGCACGCTGGCCGAAGGCGCAGAGGCGCTTGTCATGGACCTTTCGGAGAGCTCTCGAGCACTTCTTTCGCCGGCAGCGGCATCGAGCATCCCGATCTGGACCGATATCCACGATTACGACGGCAAGTCTGACTTTCATGAGCCATTCATTCACGCAGCGTCCTATATATTCATGAACGCCGACGGGATGCCCGACCCTCTGCCTTTCATGCGCGCTCGGGTAGATGCGGGTGCCGCGGTGGTGGTGTGCACTCTAGGGGCGGAAGGAGCCATGGCGCTCGACGCTGTTGGCCTCCATCGGGTGGATGCGGTGCCTGCCGATATCCGCGACACGAACGGCGCCGGTGATGCATTTTTCGCTGGTTTTCTGCACGCTACGCTCTCAGGCGGTTCTACGGATGGGGCACTCGCCGCGGCCGCCGCGCAGGCAGTGGTTGCCCTCGAGGCAAAGCACCTTCACCCCAGTGTTGAGGGCGCTCACGTAGCCGGCGATGTTGAACGCGGAGAAATACCCACGAAAACCTAGACTCTGAAGTTCGAACTCCGCAGGACTGACTCGAGCAGTACTACCGCGGCGTGCGTGAGCGCTTCAGCGCCAACATTGCTGAGCGGTCGAATCCGAAGGTGCGTCGTGCAACGAATCCTCCGATTGTTGTTCCGGCGGCGAGCCCGAGGCCGGTTGCGAGTGCCATGACCATTGACGGCAGCGCTTCGGTGACTCCGTATTCGGAATCCATGAGGGCGTAGATGCCTCGATACAGTGCGAGTCCGGGCAGCAGAGCGATGATACCCACCATGTTTGTGGCGCCTTCTGGCACTTTCAGCCAGCGATAGAGAAGGTAGCTGATGACGCCGGCGGCGGTGCCGGCGATTGCGGGGGCTAGCCCTGGCGAGGATGCCAATGGCAGCACGAACCAGTACACGGCGAACACGAGGCTTGCCCCGATTGCCATGATCGGCAGCAGCCGCATCCGCACGTAGGAGGCGAGGGCGAAGCCGACGGCGATGATCGCAGCCCCAACCATCCCAGAGATAACACTTCGATTGTCTCCGAGTGAGTCGCCCACTGCCACCGGTATTCCGAGGCGCAGTGAAAGGCTCAGAACGATCGAGATGCCGACCGCGAGGCCGAGCGTCATCATGACGACTTCCATTCCGCGGGCAGTCGCTGTGACGTAGTAGCCGCCGATCGCGTCACTGGCTGCGGCGGTGAGCCCGACACCGGAAAGAAGCATGATGATGCCAGCGATCACGATGACGGTGGGGCTGTTCGATCCGGGGATCTCGATGCCGACTGAGCGTAGCCAGAACATGAACACCGCGATGACAGTGGTCACTGCCGCGGCAGCCATTTGTGCAAAGAATGCGGGAACCGACCAGCGCTCTAAGCGACGAGTCATGATGTCCGAGATAGCGGCGGATGCTGCAGCAACGAGCACGAGCACGAAGCTCACGTCGAACATCACGACGACACCTGCCGCCAGAATTGCTTTACCCGCGGTCACCACCCAGCGTCGGTACGGGTGGGGTGTTGTCAGGATCGCGCTGAGTTGCTCGCGCGTCTCATCCACATCTCCTGGACCATCCGGCCCTGTGATCACGTCAATAAGCCAGTACACGTTCTGCAGCCGCGTGTAGTCGATGGTGCGCACCTTCACGATGCGCATGATCGACATGGGGTCTTCGTTCATCCCTCGGTGCACGGAGACGGTGAGCGAGGTGAAGGTGATGTCGACGTGCATCCCACTGACGCCATAGGCGGTACTGATGCGAAGCACGGTGGCAACCACGTCAGCTGCGGATGCTCCGGTCGCCAGCATCGCCTCGCCGGCGCGCAAACACAGGTCGATGACCGACCGTGCGTGTCGTTGGGATAGCTGCTGCTCGCTCCCCGGGATCGACAGAAGCTGAGTTGGCGCATTGGTGGAGCGCAGGGCTCCCCCAGCCATAGTGATGAGGTATCGCCCCACCCGTTGCTGAAGTTCCCGTACCCGGTAGTTGATGCCCTTGCTCACCCCTCTAGGCTACGGGAATCCGAAGCGCAAGCCGTCACCCGAGTGCGCGAGACGGCATATGAACAGTAGGTTGCGCTTACTCCGCTACCAGTGTGACGAGCGGCACGTTGGGTGCGTCGCGGGGAGTGCCGGCCGACGCTGTCATTTGGCGCGCAACGGCATCGAGGGTGATCGTTGCCAACGTTGCCCAGCGATCCCCCAACAGCGCCCCAGGCTGTGGAACACAGCACAGTTCCGCGGCATCCCCCGGTTGAGAAACTAGGTAGGGAACCAGTTCGCTCGCCAGCATCGGGAGGGGTGCAGCTGCCACCCGATCAACCAAAACACCGTAGCGAAGCTGCGAGTCCGGGTCGTAAAGCCCCGGCTTTTCGCCACGACCGAGTTGCGCATCAAGGAAGTGGTTGGTGTGCAGCAGCACGTCGTCGTTCGGCGTGAGCATGACTGCCCCGTGCGGACTCAACTCCACGATGACGGCAGCGTCTGGGCTCACGACCGTGATCGCGCTGGAGGTACTCACCGGCGCTGATTGAAGAATACCCACTGCTTCGTCGAGTGTTGACGCCTCGGCCAGAACCCGCGCCGCGACCAAGTGCACAGGTACGCCGTCGGGACGGTCATCCTGATGTCCCAGAATATTGAGCATGATGCCGACGCCGGCATCGTTGATCCCAATCTTGCTCAGGATGCCGTGCTCGGTGAGACCAACAAAGTTGCGGATGTTGCCGCGAACGTCCTGCAGGTGCCAGTGGTCGGATAGCTCTTCGTGCCAGTCCCATGTCTGTGCACTAACGGGGGCGCCACGGGTGTTTACGATCGTCGAACATTCTCCGGGCCGCGCACCGGCAGCAGAAGACAAAATCTCTGTGCGTGCATTGAGCGCTGCGATCTGCCAGAGTTCGAGGCCAGCACCGTGGGCTGTCCCACTCATCTCCTCGACCAGGTTGGGGCACCAGTGACGGGTGCTCTCGATCGACTGTTCTGCGTTGCTACGAACCGCGTCTTCGTGAATGCCTGCCTGCGCGAAGAGCGTCAAATAAACACGCACTCCCTCAGCGAGAGTGCCGCGCAGCGCAGATCCCCGTTGGAGTCCTCGCTCGTGAGCATCGGTCGAATCGATTCGGATGATCTCGGGGCGGGAGTCGATCATGAAGCGATCTTCTCCCGGAAGGCGCGAATGAGACCCCGTTGCGGTTTCCACCCGGGCCGGGGGACGCACGCGAGCAAAAGCTGGGTGTAAGCATGGCGCGGGTTGCCGAGCACTTCGGCTGTCGCTCCCCGCTCCACGATCGCGCCGCGGTGCATGACCACGATCTGGTCGGCCACCATTTGCACAACCGAAAGGTCGTGGGTAATGAAGACGTAGCTCAAGTTTTTGGCGGCGCGCAGCTCGGCGAGAAGTTTGAGAATCTGCCCCTGAACCGTGACGTCGAGAGCGGCAACCGATTCGTCGAGCACAATGACCGACGGGTCGGCCGCAAGCGCACGCGCGATCGCCACGCGCTGGCGCTGTCCACCAGAAAGTTCCCCAGGTAGCGCATCGAGCTGACGGGATTCAAGGCCGACCAGCTCAAAAAGTTCAACGCAACGGTCGCGTCTCTCACGGGCATCCAGCGAGGTATGGGCTCGCAGAACCTCATCAACGGCGGTACTCACTCGTAGCCGTCTGTTGAACGAACTCTGTGGATCTTGAAAGACCATCTGGATCTCGCGCGCACGTCGATGTAACTCGCGCCGACTCGCACGCTCAGCGACCGGATTTCCATTGAGCATCACCGTTCCCGAATCGGCGGTTTCGAGCCCCACGATGATACGCGCCAGCGTTGTTTTTCCTGAGCCCGATTCGCCGACCACCGCGAGACAGGAGCCACGCTCCACCGTCAAGGAGATGTTGTCAAGCGCAGTTACTTTATGACGTCCGTGGCCGCTGAAAGTCTTCGTCAGCCCATCCACGACGATTGCCGGTGTGCTCATTTGGGCTCTCCTTCGTTTGCGTCGGGCTCTGAAAAGGCGGTCTGCGACGGCGTTCGTTCTGACGGCGCGGTCTCTTGCGGAACGATTCCGGCGGGCCTTGAGTCCATCAGTTGCTGCGTGTAGGGATGCTGAGGATTGTCGCGCAGTTGTTCCGGCACTCCGGTTTCAACGATCTGTCCGTCTTTCATCACACTGATGCGGTCGCAGACTGCAGCGGCCAGATCAAGGTCGTGCGTCACGTAGAGCATTGACATGCCAAGGTCGCGGCGGAACTCATCGAGAATCGCCATCACCTCAGCCTGCGTGGTGACGTCGAGCGCTGTGGTGGGTTCGTCGGCGAGCATGAGTTTCGGCTTGCCGGCGATCGCTCCCGCAATAACGACGCGTTGCAACATCCCGCCCGAAAGCTGATGAGGGTAGGAGCTAAGCACCCGGTCGACACCGTCGATGCCCACTTGCTCGAGTAGCTCACCGGCACGCAACCGAGCTGCACCCTTAGCCATCCCCTGCGCATCGTGCATGCCTTCGATCAGGTAGTTGACGATGGGAAGAACCGGGTTCAGCACCGCGTGCGGGTTTTGGGCGATCATCGATACGTCGGTGGAGCGCATCTGCCGCAAAGCTTCGCCCTCTAACGACAGCACATCGGTACCGGCGAAAGTAATGTTGCCGGTGACCGTAGCGTTGCTCGGCTCAATCCGAAGAATGGATCGCAGCGTCATCGATTTACCACTGCCTGACTCTCCGACCAGGCCCACGGATTCACCTGCAGCAACGCTCAGCGAAACATTCCTCAGAATGTCGAGCTCTGCCCGTTCGTTGGCAATTGTCATGCACAGATCGCGAATCTCTAACATCAGAACTTCCTCCCTGCTGCAGCACGCCCGCCGAGTCGTTCACCGATATAGCCCAGCGCGGCGACAGTGACCACGATCAGCAATCCTGCGAACATGCTCTCGGCCGGGTAGCCCCGCAGCAACGACTGTTGACCGTCGGCAACCATAAGTCCCCAGTCAGCGTCGGGTGCTTGTACTCCCAGTCCGAGGAATGAGAGTGCCGCCAGTTCGATCATCGCGAAACCAAAGTTGATGGTGGCGCCGGTCACGATCAGTGGGGCTATGTTCGGCACGAGGTGTCGCACGGTGATGACTACCCCCGAGATTCCCTGCAGCTGTGGCGAGCGAATGTACGGAAGATTGCGTTCGCGAAGCGCCATGCTCCGGATGACGCGGGCGGTGTACGGGATGTACGCGATCGACAGCGCGAGGGCTGCGGTCGTCAGGCTCGGCCCAAACACGGCGATGGCGAGCATCGCGAGCAGAAGGTTGGGGAACGCGAACAGCAGGTCGAGCAGGCGACTGATGAATGAGTCAACGATCCCACCCCACCAGACACTGATCAGCGCGAGTCCGGTACCGAACACTGCCGTAATTGTCACGACGATGACGGGGCCGAGCAGCGCTGATCTCGCGCCGAACAGCAGTCGGGAGAAGATGTCTCGACCGGCTTGGTCGGTGCCCAACAGATGATCGAGGCTGAACCCTTGGAAGCGTTCGGTGACAGATCCGATGGTGGGATCGTACGGGGCAATAAGCGGAGCAAATAGTGCTCCGAGTACGACCACGGTGAATAGGGCTGCTGCTACTATGCCGATCGGGCCAAGCAGCGTCGTGATGCGACTCATCCTTCACCTCGTGTTCTTACGCGCGGATCAATCGCCGCATACAGCAGGTCGACGAGAAGATTAATGAGGCCAAAGGCCGCAACGAGGATGATCGCAATTGCCTGCACGACAGCGAAGTCCTTGGTCTGAACGGCACTGATGAGTAGCGTGCCAATACCATCCAGGGTGAAGGCGTATTCGATAACGAAAGCGCCAGCGATGAGTCCGGCGATGTGGACTCCGACGATCGTGCTCACGGGGAGCATCGAGTTGCGGATCACGTGGCGGCGCTGCACAAGCCCTTTGGGCACGCCGCGAGCCATGGCCATGATCGAGTGTTCAGATCCGCGCTCTTCACGAATGGAGGTGCGGGTGATGCGCGCGACGACAGCCATCGAGGGCAGCGCGAGCGCGAGCGCTGGCAGGGTGAGGTGCCACAGCCGGTCGAGAAAGCCGTCACCGGAGCCGAACACGGGAAACCAGCCGAGCCCAACACTGAAGATGCTCATCAGAATCAGGGCGGCGAAAAAGGTAGGAACGGCGAAGCCGAGGTTTGACCCGAGGAGGATAACCTTATCGAGCGGGCCGTCTCGGGTGCCGGCGACAATGCCCAGCCCTACTCCGAGAACCATAATCAGGATGGCGGCCATCACGACGAGAGTAATTGTGGTCGGCAGTCGGGTGGCGAGCAGATCCCCCACATCTTGACGGTTGACGAGCGATTGGCCAAAGTTTCCTTGCAGTACCCCGGTGAGCCAGTTCCAGAAGCGCACAAGGAACGGGTCATCGAGCGAGTACTGCTCGCGAATCGCGGCAAGCACTTCGGGCGAGACGGTGCGACCCTGTACAAGAAATTTCTCTGGGCTGCCCGGGGCGGCATACATCCCGGCAAAGACAAGAAAGCTCGACACGATGAGCACGCCGATGAGCGCGAAGAGTCTTCGTATGATGAACATCACTGGAATGGCACCCCCTTTGGTGACAGTAAGTTGTGGTGACAGAACGTTGTGGCAGCAGCAGTGAGGGTGCCGTTTAGTGCACCCTCACTGCTGCTGGTCAATTAGTTTCCGGAGGCGCCCAAGTCAGCGGCCCACGGGTAATAGAGGTAAACGAAGGATGCTGGCACGCCAGTCACTCGCTCGTTCATGAACAGTCGAACAGCTGAGTCGACGATCGGGATCCACGGCAGATCTTCCATGACAATCGTTTGGATCTCGTTGACGAGTCCTGCGCGTTCGTCGTCGTCGGCTGTTGCTTCCGCTTCGCTGATCAGCGCGTTGACTTCGGAGTTGTCATAGCCGTTGAAGTTCTGCGAACCCTCCGGGCCAACGATGCCGCGAAGGAAGGCGAGTGGATCAGGAACGTCCATGTAGTTCGCCGTTACGAAGGCATCGCTTCCTGCACGAGCTTCGGGGTCGGAGAAGAAGGCACCGAACTGGGCGCTCGGAACTCCGACTGGCTCAACCGTGAGGCCGATCTCGCGGCCGCCGTTGGCGATCTCAGAGATGATGTCGGCGTAGTAGCCACGCTCGGCGGGGTACACGATGCTGATGGTCTGATCGAGGTCGACCGTTGCATCCTCAAGCATCTTCTTAGCACCCTCGATGTCTACGTCGGTCGATCGCAGGTCGTCGCGTCCACTCGTGAACACGTCATCGCCGTACGACCAGCCGTTGTTGGGAACGAGTGACTTCGACGGTTGCGCAGTACCTTCGTATACCGTGTCGGCGATTGCCTGGCGGTCGGTCGCCATCATGAGTGCTTGGCGTACTGCTGGATCAGCAAATGCGCCGTTGCCGGTACCGATGATGGCCATGACCTGCAGTGAACTACCGAGGTAGAGGGTGCCGTTGCTGGCGCTCTCTAGGGTAGGCACTGAGCCAAGCGGCACGTCATAAGAACCATCGATAGCACCGGTGGTCAACGCGCTCGAAATGGCTGCTGAGTCGACGATGAAGTTGATGTCGACCTGAGCGGTCTTGGCCATCTTGTCGCCGTTCCAGTAGTTGTCGTTGCGCATGAGCGAAATCGACTGACCCTGGTTCCAGTCTCCGATCGAGAACGGGCCGGTGCACATGACGAGCCCGGTTGGGTTGCCGTAATCTTCGCCGGCGGCCTCGCGGTGAGACTTCTGAACGATGTTGCCGATCGGCGACACCAGGTAGGAGTTGAACGTGACGTCAGGCTCGGTGAGCTTGACGGTAACTTCACGGTCTCCGGTCTTCTCAATCGACGCAATGTTGCCCACGACGTCACCGGCCCAGTAGCTTCCCTCTTCAGGATCCATGTGTCGGCTCAGGCTGTAAACAACGTCTTCTGCAGTGAGTGGATCGCCGTTCCAGAACTCGACGCCATCGCGGATCGTGTATATGTAGGTGGTCGAGTCGGGAGTTTCGACGCTCTCGGCCAGGTTGGGCTTGATGGTGTAGTCGGGCTGCAACTGCATGAGCCCTTCACACAGGTTGGCCACTACCGTGTTCTCGGGGTAGTTGAAGGCCTTGATCGGGTCCAGAGATGCTGGTTCACCGAACGGAAGGTTCCACGTTGCGAGATCTAGTTCGCCGACGGCGGGTGGCGTGGTGAACACCAACTCGTCAGAACCTGATCTATCTTGCGGTGTATCCGTGTCGGTCGCTACGCAGCCGGTGAGGGCAAGCGCGAGAACGACGGCGGAAGCTAGTGCGCTCTTCTTCATTGAAATGCTCCTATTGGTCATTTGGTCGAGGTGCGTGCACCATGACTTTGTTGCGACTGTAGTGAGCCAAAACGTTTTGGACAAGCGCGTTTCATAAATCTCGAAACACGTTACCAAGGGGTAACATTCGGGCATGCCCCGACCGAGTCGACACAGAGTCACAATTCATGACGTTGCCAGGCACGCCGGCGTCTCCATTACGACGGTCTCCCACTCCCTCAATGGGAAGGGGGTTGTTGCCGACGCGACGCGGCAGCGTGTCATCGACACCGCCAAAGAGATTGGTTACAGCGCCAACGCAATCGCGCGGGGATTGCGCGGCAATCCGCTGGGCGTGCTCGGCCTCGTCATCCGCCCACTTGAGGATCTCGACTCCTACCAGCCGGAGGGTGTCGACTACTTCATGCGTTTTGCTGGCGCCGCGGCAGTCGAAGCGCTCGACCACGGATTCGGTCTGATGCTTGTGCGCGATCCCACAGCCGGTGCTTTGCCCGGCATCGCACTCGCGGTCGACGGGTTCATCATTTCTGACCCGGTCGCCAACGATCCGGTGATCGCCCTGCTGATTCGCAACGACATCCCAATAGTTACCGTGGGGCGCGATACCGAGCGACCAGAATTCAGAGACTGGGTAGAAACGGGCACGACAACCGACAGGCGCGCAGTTGTGAACGCTCTCGTTGACAGAGGTGCGAAGCGTATCGCGCTTGTTACCGGCACCGACTCTAATGCGTGGAATGCCGACAGCGATTTGTCCTACCGTCAGTGGGCGGCAGAGCTGGGGCACGATGAGTTGGTTTACCACCAAGACGAACGCTCGGGTGAGGCTGGTGGCCGCGCTGTGGCTGAACTGATGCTGGCCGCAGCACTGGCGGGTGAGCAGGAGTTGCCCGACGCGATTTACTGCCTTACGGGGCGCCATGCCGCTGGACTGCAGCAGCGACTTCAGGAGGCGGGCTATCGCATCCCTTCAGACATCATGATTGCGGCGGGCTCAGATTCTGAGCAAACCAGAAACAGTACTCCCCCGATCACTTCTGTCGACTTAGTGCCGGAGGCCACCGCAAAAGCTGCCGTCGATTTTCTTCTCCGCAGGCTCGAGGGCGACACGGAAAGTAGTTCGCCATTTGTGCAGAACGTGTTGCGGTTTCGCGAATCGACGAACCGGCCATTGCTCTGAACGATCAACCTTGCGATCAGCCGCCGCCTAAGCTAGAAAGACCGACCTGCACGGTGTTGAGAAACTCCACCTCTCAGCGGGACGTGGTCCAAGACTGAGGTATGGGTCGACGGCACTAACGACCACAGCAAGCACTAAAGACCAACGACATGAAAACGAGTACGTAATGCCCCGAGTGCACCCCGTCATACGCACCGTCGGTGATGCCGTCCGTGGCACCCTTATCGGCTTCGCCGAGATTGTTCCCGGAGTCAGTGGCGGCACCATTGCGCTGCTCGTCGGCATCTACGACACCCTTATTGACGGAGCCGGGCACCTCGCACGCGGTGTGGCCCTCACGATCGGCGACGGCATCCGTGGCCGCGGGCTCTCCCGCGCTGCCGCACACTTTCGTTCAGTGCGCTGGAACGTCGTATTGCCCATCGGTATCGGCATGCTCCTGGCCATCGTCGTCGGGGCAGCTGTGCTCGCACCACTGCTCGAGGCGTTCCCGACGGGCACCCGCGCGGTCTCGGCCGGCCTCATTGCCGCGTCGCTGATCGTGCCCGCGCGCATGGTGGGTGGCCGGTGGACGCTACGAGAGATCATTGTCGGCTTGTTGGCAGCCGGTGTTGCCGTTGCGCTCACGAGCTTGCCGCGTGGCGGGGACGTCGAGCCGACGCTACTCATCGTGGCCTTCGCAGCAGCACTTGCGGTGTGCGCCCTCATCCTGCCCGGAGTTTCGGGCTCCTACCTTCTACTGATCCTGGGGATGTACGCCCCCACCCTCGCGGCCGTCAACGACCGCAACTTCTCCTACCTCGGAGCATTCATTATCGGCGCCATCGTCGGCCTGGGACTCTTCGTTTCAGGCTTGCAGTGGCTGCTCAAGAACCGCCGCCGCATCACCCTCGTCATCATGACCGGCCTCATGCTCGGCTCGCTTCGCGCGTTGTGGCCCTGGCAGACCGAGTCGGGCGAGGTTCTGGCTCCCGAAGGCGACCTCGGGATCGTGCTGCTGCTCATCGCCGTAGGCGCGATCGTCGTGCTGGGCATCTTGGCCGCAGAGGCTGCCCTAGTGAGGCGCCGGATGCTCTCCCCCGAGATCGTCGCCGATCCCAAGCCGCACAATCCTGAGTAACTCCCGACGCGCCTGCGTCTGCGTCTGCTAGTTCTGCGTCTGACGGTTCTGCGCAGTCAGACGCCAGGTCGATCGATGCCTGAGAGTAAATACTGACGCTTACCGAGCGTCTTCCGGGTTTGCTCCGCGTTTGCAAAGCGTCTCACCGCGCGGCGGCTGCCGGCCCGCGTCGACGTGGTTGCGCCGACTCGCGTAAACTAGGCCTCTTGATTAACGAGCCAGTCTGGCTCTCTCGACGGAGGTTCCGTGGCCGGAAATGCCAACACTCGCTTCGACAACGTTTCACTGCTGTCGGTTGCGAGTACATTACCCAGCCGGGTAACGACGTCGGCTGACCTCGAGGCGCGCCTCGCCCCGGCGTTTTCCCGTCTCGCTCTACCCAGCAGGCTTCTGCAACGGGTGGCCGGTGTACTTGAGCGTCGCAATTGGGCTCCCGGAGAAACATCCGACGACGCCACCGTCTCGGCAGGTCAGCGTGCGCTGGCAGAAGCCGGGGTTGATGCCTCCGAAGTCGGGCTTCTCATCAACACTTCCGTCAGCCGAAAGCACCTCGAGCCGTCCGTAGCGGTGCGCCTGCATCACGGACTGGGTCTCCCCAGTTCTGCCATCAACTTCGATGTCGCGAATGCGTGTCTTGGATTCGTGAGCGGGATGAACCTCGCAGCGAACATGATCGAATCGGGCCAAATCAGGTACGCGATCATCGTCAATGGCGAAGACTCTGACGCCATCCAAACCAACACCATCGACCGCTTGCTGAAGCAGGATGGCGATCGTGACGGCTTCATGAGTGAATTCGCGTCGCTCACGCTCGGCTCTGGGTCCGCTGCTGCGGTGCTCGGCCGCACCGACGAACATCCGGCCGGTCATCCAATCCTCGGCGGGGTCACACGCGCGGCAACACAGTTCCATGAACTCTGCGTCGGCAGTGTCGACGGCATGTTCACCGATGCGAAAGCACTTCTGAAAGGCGGCCTCGATCTCGTCGTCTCGGCGTGGAAAGAAGCATCCACCGAATGGGATTGGTCAGCGATGGATCTGTACGTCACCCACCAGGTGTCGTCCGTGCACACGAACGCCATCGTCAAAGCCGCGAAACTCGATGCCAGTCGCGTGCCCACCACCTTCCCGCACTACGGCAACGTCGGCCCGGCATCGATCCCCATCACCCTCGTCGAAGCACAGGATTCCCTCAAGAAGGGCGACCGCGTTCTTCTCATGGGTGTGGGCTCCGGTCTCAACACCGCAATGATGGAACTCGCATGGTGACAGAACACGCCTCCCACCCCCCGCTCGACCTGCCCGGACTCGACCCGCGCTTCAGCCACATCACCGCCGTGCCCGGTAGCGGAGCGGATGCGGGACTAAGCCGCGAATGGCACTATCTCGACACCGGCGACGAACTCGCTCACCTCGGCGTCCCCATCGTCGGCACGGTCCTTGCCGTCCACGGCAACCCGACCTGGTCGTACTACTGGCGCGACCTGCTCACGCAGTCGGCGCAGGCCGCAGAGTCTGGGTCGCCCGCCTGGCGGGTCATCGCAGTCGACCAGCTCGACATGGGGTACTCGGAACGCACCGGCATCCATCGTCCCCTCGCGCAGCGGGTCACCGATCTCACGGCGTTCACCGACGCCCTCGCGCTCACCGGGCCTGTCATCTCGCTGGGTCATGACTGGGGCGGTGTCGTGTCACTCGGCTGGGCTGTCGACCACCCGTCGCAACTCGCCGGAGTCATGCTGCTGAACACTGCCGTGCATCACGAGCAGGGTAAACCGATCCCCGCACCGCTGCGGCTTGCCAGAGCTCGCGGGATGCTTGCAGCATCCACCGTTCGCACCACCGCGTTCTTAGAGACAACACTTGCACTCACCTCTGCTCCGCTCGACGCGGCAGTTAAGGATGCGTACCGCGCGCCGTACCGCACGGCGTCCCGTCGCCAAGGAATTGGCGGCTTCGTTGCCGACATTCCGGTCGACGCAAACCACGAAAGCTTCAGCGAACTCGAGCGCATCGCCGCGGGTGTCGCCCAACTCGACCTCCCTGCGCTCATGCTGTGGGGCCCGCGCGATCCGATCTTCAGCGACTACTACCTCGACGACCTCATCGAACGCCTCCCCTACGCCAATGTGCACCGCTTCGAGGGCGCAGGCCACCTCGTCGCCGAGGACGCCCCCTATGCAGACTCGGTGCTGACTTGGCTCAGCGACAATGCCGCAAGTCTCGCGAATCCTGGCTCGACCTCACCCTCGCCCCGTCAAGCGGTCGCACCAGTTTCCCCCGACTTGGACGATTCGAATTTCGTGCCGCTCTGGCACAAGCTCGACGCACGCCGCGACGACACCGCAACCGCCGTGATCGACATGTCGACGCGAGGACGACGCGGCCCGCAACAGGTCAGCTGGCGACAACTCGCTGACCGCGTAAGCCAGATCGCTGCCGGCCTCACCAGTATTGGCGTAGAGAAAGGCCAGCGGGTTTCGCTACTTATCCCGCCCGGTCCGACCCTAACCGCCGTGGTCTACGCGTGTCTGCGAATCGGCGCTGTCATCGTCGTCGCGGATGCCGGTTTGGGAGTCAAGGGACTTACCCGTGCGGTGCGCGGGTCGTGGCCAGACTTCGTCATCGGCGAAGCACCCGGCCTCATCGCCGCGCGCACGCTCGGTTGGCCGGGAGTGCGCATCTCCACTGCGCGACTGCCGAAGGTCTCCGCCGCGACTCTCGGCGTCTCGTACAGTCTCCGCGACATCATCACGCTCGGCGCTGATACGCCCATCCCGGCCCCGCCGCGGTCTGAGGATGACGCTGCGATTCTTTTCACTTCGGGATCGACCGGTCCCGCCAAGGGCGTCGTGTACCGCCACGGCCAGCTCTCCGCCCTCCGCGATGTGCTCGCGAGCCACTTCGAAGTAACCGCCGACACCGGACTCGTGACCGGGTTCGCCCCGTTCGCCCTGTTGGGTCCGGCACTCGGCACGCGATCGGTGACACCCGAGATGGATGTTTCCTCTCCTCGCACTCTCACTGCCCACGCTGTCGCGGCCGCAGTGCAGGCATCCGGCGCCAGCATGGTGTTCCTCTCCCCCGCCGCAATTCTCAACGTTGTAGCGACCGCCGGGGATCTCACCCCACAGGACCGCAGCGAACTCGAGCGCGTGCGCACTTTCCTCTCCACCGGTGCGCCAATCGGTGCAGAACTACTCGCGTCGCTGGGTGCACTCATGCCCAACGCGACCCCGCACTCGCCCTACGGCATGACCGAATGCCTCCTCGTGACTGACATCACACTCGACGGGATCCGCACCGCCGCCGGTGACACCGATGCTGGCGTCTGCGTGGGGAGGCCGATCGGCGCAAACCTCGTGCGCATCAGCGCGCTCGACGAGGGGGGTGTCGCGACCGGTGCACCGAGTTCTGAGCCCGGCGTTCTCGGCGAGATCATCGTCTCGGCACCACACCTGAAAGACCACTACGACCGGTTGTGGCTGACCGATCGTGCCGCTGTTCGTGAGACGAAAATCGACACGGATGCAGCGGATGCAAGCGACGCAGCGGATGCCGCGGATGCGCCCCGCGCGCGCTGGCATCGCACCGGCGACGTCGGCCACCTCGACGACCTTGGTCGCCTATGGGTCGAAGGCCGGCTGCCCCACGTCATTGTGAGCGCGACGGGTCCGATCGCTCCCGTGGGTGCGGAGCAAGACGTGGAGGGTGTCTCGGCCGTGCGCCGTGCCGCCGTCGTCGGCGTTGGCCCGCACCGGTTGCGGCAGGCTGTCGCGGTTGTCGAAACGATCCCCTCGACCAACCGACCCGGGCTCGCCAGTCCGGAGCTGACAACGGCGGTGCGAGCGAGCACCACGCTTCCTCTGGTTGCTGTGCTTGCCGTTCCCCAGCTTCCGACCGACATCCGCCACAACTCCAAGATCGACCGATCACGCCTATCCATATGGGCCGAGCGTCTCCTCGCCGGCGGAAAGCCGACCGCACCATGATCGTGCTCGTCACCGGAGCATC
This sequence comes from Rhodoglobus aureus, assembly GCF_039527955.1. NCBI lineage: Bacteria > Bacillati > Actinomycetota > Actinomycetes > Micrococcales > Microbacteriaceae > Rhodoglobus > Rhodoglobus aureus. The sequence continues at coordinate 59,367 of NZ_BAAAKW010000014.1, forward strand.
CGGCTTCCTCGGTCGCGCTGTCGCCGCCGAGCTTGTCGCCGCCGGGCATGAAGTGCGCACTCTGCAGCGACGACCGTCGGGGGTGAACGGCGTCACCGACATCCTCGGCTCGATCACCGATCCGGATCACGTCGCACGCGCGATCGAAGGCGCAGAGGGCGTCATCCACCTCGCGGCAAAAGTGTCGCTGGCTGGAGACGCGAGCGAGTTCCACACCGTCAACGTCGAGGGCACACGCACAGTGCTCTCCGCCGCCGAGACCGCCGGGGTATCCCGGTTTGTTCATGTGTCGTCACCGTCGGTCGCGCACGCCGGCTCCGCACTGGCAGGCGTCGGCGCCGAACCTGCGTCGCCCGAAAGCGCCCGCGGAGACTACGCGCGCACCAAAGCGCAGGCAGAGTTGCTTGCGCTCGCCCGCGATTCCGCCGCGATGCGCGTCATCGCCATCCGTCCACACCTCGTCTGGGGCCCGGGTGACACCCAGATCATCGGCCGAATCGTCGACCGAGCTCGCCGTGGACGTCTGCCCCTGCTCAATGGTGGCACCGCTCTCATCGATACGACCTACATCGACAACGCAGCATCCGGAATCGTCGCAGCACTGCACCGCGCCGACGTCGCACACGGCAAAGCCTACGTTCTGACAAATGGTGAGCCGCGCCCGGTTGGCGACATACTGGCGGCCATCTGCCTCGCTGCCGGTGTGCGGCCTCCGCGATGGAGCATCCCGGCCGCACTCGGGCGCACCGCGGGCACGGTAATCGAGCGAGTATGGGCCGTACGGTCAGGGGCGGACGAGCCGCCCATGACGCGCTTTCTCGCCGAGCAGCTCTCCACGGCGCACTGGTTCGATCAACGTGACATCCGTCAGGCGCTGGATTGGACTCCCGCAGTCAGTCTCGACGAAGGGCTACGCCGACTCGCGGCAAGCTACGGTGAAGCCGCCGGGCCGGTTACCTGACGGGCTCGGCTAACCTCCCAGCAATCCGGTTTATCGTCGGAATATGGGTAGAATTTCAGACTCCTGGCGATCGCACCTTCTGACGACATTCTCCGGCGAAAGTTCTGGGCGCCCGGGGTGGGTCAGTCGTATCGAACAGGGTGACGACGCCGGATTCTTTGGCCCCGATTCTGCCGCCTGGGTGGTGCACGGTGGTATGGCAACGCTCGTTGCCGGAATCAGGGCGCTGCTTATGCAGACGCTGCATCCCGGAGCGATGGCGGGCGTTCACGACTGGTCGAGGTATAGGGAAGATCCGCTTGGGCGACTCTCCGGCACCATCCAGTGGCTCATTACGGTCACGTTCGCCGGCACCGACCAGGCGACACTCGAGTCATCGCGCGTCGGCAAATACCACGCCAGGGTCGCTGGAACCTATATAGATGCGCAGGACGTCGAGCGCCCTTATACCGCCGGCGACCAAGAGCTACTTTCCTGGGTGCACGCCGTTTTCACCGACGCTTTCCTCGGCTGCCACGAACTGTGGGGGAAACCTATCCCGGGTGGGGCCGACCAGTACGTAGATGAGTGGGCGGCGGCCGGCGAGCTCGTGGGGGTGCAACATCCGCCACGATCCCGCGCTGAGTTGAAAGCGCAGATCGAGGGATTCCGACCGGTACTCAAGAGCGACGATCGCGTTCTCGAAGCCGTGCGATTCATTCGGAATCCTCCACTTCGTCGATCGATGCTGCCCGCATACAGGGTGCTGTTCGCGGGAGCTGTCGCTTCGTTGCCCGAAGAACACCGCGTACTGCTCGGCCTTCGTCGATCACCCCTGCCCGTGATCTGGGCGACGGGCATCGTGCTGCGCTCTGTCGGACGAATTCTTGGCACGTCATCCTCGAGCGAAGATGCGGCTCGGGTGCGACTCGCCCGCATCGAGCGTGAGCGGCATACGGTCTGAATCACGCGGCGCACACATAACCGGACACCGCTGGCGGGGTACGCTCGGGGAACGAGCCATTCGGCTCATAGGAGGATAACGTCATGGCCGATAAATCACCTAAGAAAGCCACAGCCAAGACTGTAGCCAGCAAGTCTCTCAAAGAGAAGCGTGCTGACAAGAAAGATAAGGCCGCCAACAAGCGCAAGGACTAACCCCGGTCAACGGCGCGGGGCGTGCTTGAATCATTGCTCACGCAATCATTCCCCGTACCTACCGAGGCGCTTCGCCGACTGGACTAGTGCCTACGCGATGGCTTCGCCGAACCGGCAAAACTCAACCATTCTTCCCATCGCACAGGCACCGCTGCGACCCCAGCAGGGCACATACTCGCTCCCACGCACCTGCCCATGAATGAGGAAAACCCTCCCGGATTACCCGGGAGGGTTTTTATGTCCTTAGGTTCTTAGAACAGTATCTAGAAGAACCCCATTGTCGGGCTGACAGTGTTCTGGTGCAGGACATAGGAATAGGGTGTCGCACGACATCGGAATACCCTGTCGCAGGTCATAGGCATACGCTCAGGCTGAGGCATGAGCAAACAGCGCCTCGTGATCACCGCCGTTCTTGCCGGTCAAAGCCAGTCCGAAGTCGCCCGCCGCTACGGCGTTTCACAAGGGTGGATCTCGAAACTCATGACCCGATGGCGCCTCGAAGGCGAGGCCGCGTTCGAGCCCCGATCCCGCCGCCCTCACCACAGCCCCACAGCCGCGCCATCTGAGACCGTCGAGCTCGTGACCGCGCTGCGCCAGCGGCTCGACAACGCTGTGGGAATAGCAAGTTGATTTGGCCCCGGGTTTGTCGTTTGATTCGGCCCCACCCCGGGTAGGGTTTTCTGGGTTGCCGTTGGTCGCGGCGGGTTAGCCTTTC
>NZ_BAAAKW010000015.1:0-969 GCF_039527955.1 Rhodoglobus aureus
AGCTGGCAACGTTCGCGCCAGCAACAGCACCCCGATCAGTGCCCGCGTCCCGGCACCGTCACCGAGTTGATGGCGGGCTTTATCCCAGAATTTCTGATGAGTGGGTGTGAAAGCACCGCTGGCACGGGCGGCGACCAGGGCGGTAGCACCGACCATGGCACCGGGTTTGCGGGTGAGGACCTCCAAATAGTGATCGAGATCAAGGACGTGCGCATACTTATGCACGGCCCGCACGTGAACTGCGATTCTCTTCCCGTCGGCGAACACCTCGACGAGAGCGGCCCCGATACGGACGCTGACCCGCCTGCCGGCGTAGGAGACCGGAACGGAGTAATAGCATTGCCGGACACATACCTCCGCCTTGTGGTTGACCTTGACCGAGGAGGTAGGCCCAGCCTCGAAAATACTCGAGGGCAACGTCAGCAATTCCGGCGCTTCCGCAGTAGCGGNCCGGGGTCAGCCAGCGGCGGCGGAACCGGCCGACTTCACCCTCAACACCACCCTTCTCGTGCGCTCCCTCAATTCCCGGGATACAAAAGAACGAATCGAAACCATAATGCGATCTCATGGCAATGAATCGTGGATTCTCTAACCGTTCCCGACCCAGCGCGACTCGGATCACCGCTGGAGTCAAGTTGTCGTAACGGATCATTTTCGACGGGATCCCGCCGAGACGCTCGAAAGCAACGTTATGGCCATCCAGAAACGACTCCTGCGCCTGGTTCGCATACGCCACATGCACGGCCCTGCCCGAATATGACAGGCGCAACACGAACATGAACAGTTTCACCATGCTGCCGCCGATCACCGCCTGGAACTCCCCGAAGTCAACCTCGGCCTCAGCTCCTGGCGCATGGGTTTGCGGGACCGCAACATTGACCGGGGTGCCGATCAGCTCCCGCCGAATCCTCGCGACCGCGTGAGTGACGGTGGACTCGGCTACCGTCGCGCCATACTCGTCCACCAGCC